>CAZFWQ010000262.1:359-4231 GCA_964522755.1 uncultured Oscillospiraceae bacterium
TCCATACAGGCAATTCCGTATAATCGATTCGGCGCAAGGCAGCCATTCGTCGAATTGAGTGAAAAAAGGACCAATCACCAGTTTCCCGCAGAGGATTAACGCAGCGATTTCCGGCCTTTTCTCCGGCCTGGCTTCCAGGTACAGATCAAGGGAATAGGTCGAACCGTCCAGGACATAGGACGGAAAGTCAGGATATTCCCGGGCAATGCGACAAAGCCGATCCAAGGCCTCAATGATCCAGAACCGATAGGATCGCATTGGCATATACCATTCAATATCGATATGGCCATGGCTGACAACATATCCAATTGCTTTCCTATGCATGGGCACGTATCCTTTGCATCGGGCACAAAACAGGTATCGCAGCAATTCCAGCGTCAAGGATGACTGGGCATACCTTTTTGTTTATCTCGATTCTGCAGTTAGTCTTATCACAATGCCCGGCAATAGAAAATCACAAAGAACGAAATGGCTATCGCAAATAATTGCAAACCGGTTTCTTGTCCGGGAATACCGCCCGGGCAGGCAGGCTGAACAGGCTGGATGCCTGTCCCATACCCATTACCCCTCCATTTGAACAGCATCTGCCCCATGATTGTTTTCCTGCATCATAACCGCGTCAGCACTCTTTTTTTCTGAACAGCCGCACCATTGAAGAAAACGGCTCCAGTTCAAACACAATGCCGTTTTTCAGTTCATCTGCCGTACTTTCTGCTAATACGCCGGTATAGGGATCGGTCATCACATAATTGCCGGTTGCCAATCCCTTCAAGCACACTTTCAGCCGCGCGTTCTTGCCTTCCGATCGGAACAGCTGGAAGAAACCGCGCTGCGTCTCAGGATTGATAAACTCCCATGCCTCATTGTCTGCCAGGCTCCTGGGTACCGGAAGCAGCTGGTAATAGTCATCGCAGATGAATTCGCGAAGCTGCTTGTAAACCGTGACGTGCCTTTTGCAGCGTTCACGCGTGATTTCGCTCCAGCCTTGCACCGGGTCATCAACTGAGAACGCGCCGCCGAACAGGCTCATGAAATAATAGTCCGGGATGTCCTCGCCCGCCGGGAGCATCGGGGTAAGTGCCCGATTCAGCAAAATACCCGGCAGAATCCGGTTGCCCGCGGTGAGCTGACAACGTGAAATGTGTGCATTGTACGTCTGATCGCTGCACCAGAAGTTCGGTGAATGCCGCATGGTTGCGAGATCCATTCGCTGCCCGCCGCTGGCACAGCCTTCGATCAATACCTGCGGGTATTCCGTGTTGACCCACTCGAGCACTTCATACAGCCCGCGCATGTGCGCAAGTTCGCTCTCGCCGCGCCGGCCGGACCGGTCGTGATCTTTCCAGTACTGGCGGGGGTTGAGGTTGAAATCCCAGCGGATCCATCGCAGGCCCAGCTCATCGAAATAATGCCTCAGATACTTTTTCGTGTAGGCTATCACATCCGGATTTCCAAAGTCGACAAGATGCAAGTCACTCGCGAAGTACCTATCTCCTGCATTCACCGTCGAAAGCATTGCCTCCGGCAGCTCATGGGCGATAATCGACTGCGTGCCCGCGCGTTCCGGCTCAAACCAGAGTCCGCCGAGTAATCCTTTTTCCTCCAGATAACCGTATAACGGCTTCAGTCCGTTCGGAAACTTCCGATTGTCGACTTTCGTGAAATTGCCAGTCCCATAGTTGAAGTCATGCGGATCTTCCGATCCATTGAAATACCATCCCGCGTCCATCACAAAGTAGTCGAAGCCAAGTCCGTCAAGGCGGCTCGCCTGCTTTTTCATAATCTCCTCGCTAATCATTGCACCGAGTCCGAACCAGTGGTCATAGGAAACGGGCGGTATCTGCTGCTGCACTGGGAACCGCCTGAGACAGGTGTCGCGGATATACCGCCGCACGGCGTTCGTGCCTTCGTCGTAGCCACCCGCATAGGCGCCGACCAAAACCTCCGGTAACACGATCTCTTCTCCCGGATCCATCAGGATGTCCAGAAACTGCATGCCCCCGAATGCGTGAAACGCGCCATCTGATTGTTTGGAGAACTCCATGTACCAGTCGCCGCTCCAGATCACGCTGAGATAAAGGCCACCCGTATGCGCCTTATCCTCCAGAATCACAAAGGGCAGGTCATTGTCGGAAGATCGGCCATTCCCGGAATGAGCACGGTATCCAACCTCCCAGTTCTCGGGATATCGCTGCGCGGGCTGCATGGTGACGCAGATCTCGGAAAAATTCTTTGGCGGATAATAGAATTCAATGTCACCGCCGAAAAAGGAATGGATGAAGACATCCTCATGACCCAGCATCAAGCGCAGGTCGAGGGACCGCACATCGTGCAGGCGGACAGGACGATCCGACAGATTTTTTACCGAGACACGGTATACGACGGCATTATGCGCTTTGTCCGGCCGGTAATCGGCGGTGACGCGCACCGCGCCGCTCTCGAAGACAGCCCGTTCCGCTTTCTCTGTCAGCGCCGCAAATAATTTCCCAGGAAAGACGTCATCGCCGGTTATCAGGCCAAACCCAGGCGCAGCCTCGCCAAAACCGCTCAGGCCACCGTTTTGCACCGAAAAAAACGAAAATAGATCCTTCATGCCATCCACTTTCCTTTCGTTTACTGCCCCTTTATCACACCAGCCATCATTCCCTCTGATGAATATTTTTGAAGCAGACAATCTGATGAATATTTTTGAAGCAAGCAATAAGGAGAATTTTTTCGCAGCGGGCAATATGTAAAATATTATTGCAGAAGACAATATGCAATAAGCACCGGAACAGTCGCCACTGCAAAGGCAGCCGCCATGGCCTGGCAATCCGCAAGAAACGCCTGCAATGGACTTGTCATTATCGGGAACATAATAATATGCCAGGCAATAATAGTAATTACAGCATGGCGTTCCATGATGAGTACCTGATGGTGAACTGGATCATGTCATTGGAAGATGAAAAAATAAGACTCGAAACGGTGATAAATGACTATAATGGAGTATATTGCCTAAGTGGCAGGATGAAGATTGGAGGCAGAGGATGCACGGAGCAGAAAGAATCGGCAGTGTGCTGCCCAAAAACTCAACAGAGATAAAAAACTCGCCCTTTGGCATTGGTCTGGAAAAATTGGATCGTGATTTATATGATCCGTCAACCTGTTATGATCCGCTCTGTGAATTGGGTGTCAAATGGGTCAGGATTCAGTCCGGCTGGGCCAGGACTGAAAAAGCAAAAGGCGTTTATGACTTTGCCTGGCTGGACACGATCGTTGACAATCTATGCAGGCGCAGCCTGATTCCCTGGATGTGCCTCTGCTACGGGAACCAGCTTTATACGCCATTGGCGGACAACAGTACCGGCGCAGTGGGATGGCCGCCGATTTTCAGCCCGGAGGAAAAAGACGCATGGACCCGGTATGTCGTGCGTTGCGTCGCACACTTCCAGGGACGGGTCAGCCATTTTGAAATATGGAATGAACCGGATGGCGATCATTGCTGGAGGCACGGCGTGAATGCCATCGAATACGGCCATTTCGCAAAAGACACAGCCATGGCGATCAAGAAGATCAACCACGCGGCGAAAGTTTTAGCCGGCTCATTTTATCAGGGTGACCTGGGCTATATCTATCAGGCGTTGACAACAGGAATGGGTGACCATATTGATTTCATCACCTATCATGATTACAGGTATGACATCGAAAAGGGAGTCATGAATTTTAACAAATCCTTGCAGGCAATCATTAAGATATTCAATCCGAATATCGGCATAATCCAGGGTGAGACCGGGGCGGGTTCGCGATATGCCACACGCGGTGCGCTCAGTGGCAGCCTTTGGACCGAGGAGAAGCAAACCAAGTTTCTCCTGCGGAGAATGATGATTGACTTG
>CAZFWQ010000262.1:4241-5300 GCA_964522755.1 uncultured Oscillospiraceae bacterium
CCATGAACATCACATTCACGATCATCATCAAGGCAATGATGATCCAGATCGATCGGATGCCGCGTATGGTTTTTTTGGTGTTTTGCGCGAAGAATTCTGCAATCACCAGCCGCTGGGTATTTATTCACCAAAACCGTCATACAGGGCATACCAGAATTTATGCGCCCTGCTTTCCGACGACGCTGAAAAGACGCAGCTGCCCGTGCAATTCAAATCACGGGCCACTTCATTGTATGGAAGCAGCGACGAGGATGTGGATGATCAGGCGGCGAAGATCTGCTTTCAGGGATTCAGAAAAGAAAATGGATCTTGTGCGATCGTCTGCTGGAAAGCTGTAAATCTTATGAAGACAACTTTTGAGTCAACCATGACAATGTCCTGCTTTCATCTTGAGCCGAACGTCAGGCTGATCGACCTTTACGACGGGGCAGTCTACAGTCTGAAGGATCAGATGATAGAAACCGGGCAAAATGGCGAATTCGAGCTGGTCCATGTTCCAATAAAGGATTATCCCATCATGTATACGTTTGGTGATTTTGCAGTGTTCAAGCCGGGAGGGCAATGTGAATAGTTTTCGAGCCCATGTAACTGTCCCATTGCCTTCAGGATTGAACGCCCTGCCAACGGACAAGAGGGATCCGCGGTTTCGTCCAGATATTTTCCAGTCTTCTCAATCAATTCAGGATAGCGCCCAAATGGCTTGAATGCCGGCACGCGCCAACAGTTTGAACAGTTCATCGATGTACTTTTTTACTCCGCCTGGAGAAAAAGCTTTGGATGCCATCTTCCTTGATGGCAAGAAGGATTTCACCACTTTTCCCAATCCCGGTTGCTCTGCTAGATGCTCCAAAACGATACTTGGACCAATGACTGATGCTGTTGGAAACCCTTATCCCAAGTGGGTTCTATTCGGTTTTCAATGTGCGGAACCTGAGTATGAAATTCATTCAAACCGTCTGATAAATCAATCATGATTCTGGTGTAACAACTCGCTTTTGCGAGTTGTTATGCAGGATGTCTGTGACATCCTGCATATTGAAGGCACATTTTGTGCCTTCA
>CAZFWQ010000263.1:0-5297 GCA_964522755.1 uncultured Oscillospiraceae bacterium
GCACCAGGAAAAACGCGCCGACGAGAATCAATGCGGAAGAGATGTAGACGCCGCGGCGCAGGGCGGACAGCAGGACTTTCTGTTCCGCTTTTTCGCCGGACTTGACGAAGAAAGTGCCGATGATGGAGGAGAAAACACCGATGGCGGCCATGATCATGGGAATGGTGACGCCGCTGGTGCCCAGGCCGGCTGCCACTGCCAGCGCACTGGTTGCGACGATGGAACCGACGTAGGATTCATACAGGTCTGCGCCCATGCCGGCAACATCGCCGACATTGTCACCGACGTTGTCGGCGATGACGGCCGGGTTGCGCGGGTCGTCTTCGGGAATGCCGGCTTCCACTTTGCCGACAAGGTCAGCACCGACGTCTGCCGCTTTCGTGAAAATGCCGCCGCCGACACGTGCGAACAGGGCCATGGAACTGGCACCCATGCCGAACGTGAGCATGGCGCTGGTGATGTATCCGATGCGGACGGCCGAATCCGTGATGACCTGCACGGATGCATAATACCAGTTCAGGAAGTAGTACCAGACAGACAAGTCCAGCAGGCCGAGGCCGACAACGATAAGACCCATGACGGCGCCGGAAGAGAAGGCTACGCGCAGGCCGCTGTTAAGGCTTGTTTTGGCGGCGTTGCAGGTACGTGCGTTGGCTGCAGTGGCGATTCTCATGCCAAGGAATCCGGACAGACCGGAAAAGAAACCGCCGGTAAGGAACGCAAAGGGAACGAATGGGGTGAGAAACCCGGAAAAGGCAAGGGCGCCGAGGACGATGAACATCACGATGAAGAACAGGCCGACGCCGGTGTATTGACGCTTCAGGTAGGCATTCGCGCCCTTTCGGATGGATGCGGAGATCTGGGCCATCTCCGCGGTGCCTTGGCTCTTTTGCATGACCGACCAGGCGAGGTAGCCGGCGAACGCCAATGCGCATCCGGAACCCAACGGGGCAAGGAACATCAGGTCTAGCATGTGTACCTCCTTGAATGATATCAATTGTTTGTTGCGACCACTTGATCCTGCACATCGGAAAAAGAGAGGAAACCAAGTTTTTATGACCATGTCATATTACTAAGACCAATCTTTTTCCAATGATATCATATAGGATTTAAGGTACGCGTTCAATAGATATTGCCGGTAACGTTTCTATTTGGCAATTTGCATGAAATTATGACGAAATACAGGTCAAAGCGACGAAAATGAACACCGGAAGCAGCGTTGGATTGCCAGATGAAGCAGGATATGCTACCGTGAACGTAGATAAAAATCCGGTTCCGGCTGTCTTTGCCTGTCCATTATCTTCCGGAACCAGGCCTCCATTCTAAAATGCCTTCCGGCAAAGCTGTATTTCAGTTTTATCGGCGTCAGGCAGCGGCCGTTCGGGGAATCCACCTGAAAAGGGGACGGCCATGTTCAGTCAAATTGTCACATGCGGCCTTCTTGGTCTTGAAGGATACCGCGTTCTTGTGGAAACCGACTTATCCAACGGTTTACCCCTGTTCGAAATTGTCGGCCTCGCGGACACCGCCGTGAAAGAAGCCCGTGAAAGGGTTCGGGCGGCCATCCGCAATTCGGGTCATGCATTTCCCGCCAAACGCATCATTGTCAACCTGGCTCCCGCCGACACAAAGAAGGAGGGCGCCGGTTTCGATTTGCCTATCGCCGTTGGCATTCTCTCTTCCATGGGCTGTTTCCCCATCCTTCCGGACAATTCCATGGCGTTTTGCGGGGAATTGGCTCTTGACGGGAAGCTTCGACCTGTCAACGGCATGCTCAGCAAGGCGATTGCAGCCAGAGACGCCGGTTGCCGGGCACTTGTCCTTCCGGCGGAAAACGCAAGGGAGGCTTCATGGGTTGCCGGGCTGCGGATTTTCCCCGCTCATACGCTCGCGGAAGTATGCGGGCATCTGGCGGGGGAATGGCTGCTTTCCGCATTTGAAGCGCCATCCATGCCGAAACGGCCCGGCGGATGCGAAAACAGGTCTCCTGACGGCTCGTTGGCCGGAATGGATCAGGTCGCCGGTGCACTGGTTCCGTCCATGTATGATGGATCATCGTCCGTCATGGAAGATTTCCGTGATGTGAGAGGGCAGGAAACGGCGAAACGCGCGATGGAAGTCGCTGCGGCAGGCGGACACCATCTTTTCATGATCGGGGGACCCGGCGCGGGCAAGACGATGCTGGCCAGGAGGATGCCCGGCATACTGCCTGAACCGGATGTGGCTGAGTCTCTCGAGATTACCCGCATTCACAGCGTGGCAGGCCTGCTGGCCGGGAAAGACGGCCTGGTTTCCGTACGGCCCTTCCGTTCTCCTCATCATACCATCAGCAATGCGGGCCTGATCGGCGGCGGAAGGATTCCCCGCCCGGGGGAAATAAGCCTGGCTCACAGCGGTGTCCTTTTTCTGGATGAACTGCCCGAATTCAATCGGGCCGCGCTGGATTCCCTTCGGCAGCCCATTGAAGACGGCCGGATCGTCTTGGCCCGCATCCATGCCACCATTGTCTATCCATGCCGGTTCATGCTCGTGGCCGCCGCCAATCCCTGCAAATGCGGCAACTTCGGAGACCCTGCGCGAACCTGCACTTGTCCCCCGCGGGATGCGGAGCATTACCTGTCCCGCCTGTCCGGCCCCCTGATGGATCGGATTGACCTTCAGATCCGCGTGCCGTCCCTCTCGTACCGTCAATTGTCCCAAACCGGTCCGTGCGACAGTTCCGCAGCAATCCGGGAACGCGTGGACACCGCGCGGCGACTGCAGCTTGCCCGGTATGCGGGAAGCGGTACATACTGCAATGCCCAGCTGGCAGGCCCGGCGATGCGGCATTGGTGCGCCTTGGACTCCGAATCCGAAAGGATGATGGAAAAAGCCTTCATGCAGCTTTCTTTGAGCATGCGTGCGCACGATCGGATACTTCGCGTGGCGCGGACAATTGCCGACCTGGATGACAGTCTGCACATACGCCTGCCGCATCTGGCGGAGGCCATCCGATACAGGTCAGCTGACATGTCGGGTAAAGCAGCCATGTCCGCTGTTGCACGCTTGCCCCGCAAGATGATGCCTGATGGCAGTGCCGCGGAACCAGGGGAAAATGGAGGGAAAGCGAATGATGTCGGTTTGTGAAAAAAGCTGCCTGCAGGAGGCATGGGTCTGGCTGTCCTGCCTGCCAAACATCCGGAATTTCGGCAAACGCAAGCTTTTGGGCAGGTTTCCGAACGTGATGACTTTTTTCGGGGCAGACCGTGCCTCCCTGCAGTTGGCCGGTATCGACCATCCCCGGATCGTGGACGTTCTGCTTGCTGCCTGCCATCGGGAAAGAGCCATGGGTATCATGGAAAGCACAAGGCACTTGGGCATCGACATAATCTATCCGGGGCATCCTGAATTCCCCGGGCTTCTGGACCCTATTCCCGACTCGCCGATTGTTCTGTACCGTCGCGGCACATGGACGTCTCAGCGGTGCATTGCGGTTGTCGGGTCCCGTCGCGCGACGGGATATGGAATCGACATGGCGCTGCGGCTCTCGGCAGACCTTGCGGACGCCGGGTTTGCCATTGTCAGCGGATTGGCCCGCGGAATCGACACGGCGGCGCATACGGGCGCCTTGCAGGCTGGTGGGCGAACCATCGCCGTGATGGGCAGCGGGGTGGAAACAATTTATCCGCCGGAAAACCGGAAACTGGCTGAACGTATCTTGGACAAAGGCGCCTTCCTGTCGGAATACCCGCCCGGCACACCGCCCGTCCCATTCCATTTTCCCGTTCGCAACCGCATCGTGAGTGGGTTGTCCGAAGCCGTGCTGGTAGTGGAAGCGGGGGAGCGCAGCGGATCTCTCATCACCGTGCAATGTGCCTTGGAACAGGGACGCGATGTTTTCGCCATCCCGGGCAACGCCACCAGCATGACCAGCCGCGGCTGCAATCGCCTCATCCGTGAAGGGGCCGGTCTGGTTCAGGAATCCCTGGATATTCTGGAAGCCCTCACGGTCAACCGGTTTTCAGAGTTGTATGGAATGACTTCAAACGGTGCAGCCTGGCAAGGTGCAGCCGGGTCCGGCAGAAAAACGGGCAGGACCGTCTGGCATGCGGGGCTTTCAGGTTACGCCGGGCATGCAGGCGCAAGGCCGGATGAACCCCTGGAAATACCCGAACAGATTGTCTTCGGCCGCCTCGCCGTCGAACCGCTTTCCCCGGACCAGATCTGCGCGCAGTCGGGACTTTCGGCACCGGAAGTGCAGCAGGTCCTGCTGATGCTGGAATTGAAGCATTACACCGTGCAGGATGCGGACGGACGTATCAGGCTAATTCCCTGAATGCTTTGCGCAAACAGGGAAAAACAGGATTGAAAAGCTTTTTGAATTGTATATAATGGATGCATGGCGCTGATGAGATGCGTTCCGGTTCGGCGCCGATATGCGGGAATGGAATGGGCGTAGGTGAAAAACACAAAAGAACCGAGGGAAGTTGGAGGTTCAGATGTCTGGAACTCTATTGGATAACAATGTCGCTAGCATCTCGGGCAAAATAGTCACCAAACCTGTTTTCAGCCATGAAGTCTACGGAGAAGGGTTCTATACCATACCGGTCCAGGTTCAGCGCCTCAGCGAGTCTTACGACAACATCCCCGTGATGTTTTCCGAACGCCTGGTACCGCCGGATCATTTTCTCGCGAACCTGTTCATACAAGTGGAGGGACAATTCCGTTCATACAACAATTTCAACAGCGCGGACGGTCACAAGCTCATGCTGACTGTTTTTGCGCGCGAAATCACCTTGTCGGAAGCGGAGGTGGAGCAGAAGAATCCCAATCAGGTCATCCTCAATGGGTACGTCTGCCGAAAGCCCATGTACAGGACAACGCCGTTCGGACGTGAAATCGCCGACATCCTGCTGGCAGTGAACCGTGCATACAATAAGTCGGACTATATCCCTTGCATCGCATGGGGACGGAATGCCAGGTTTGCCGGCAGCTTTGACGTGGGAGACAACATCCGCGTCTGGGGACGCATCCAGAGCAGGACCTATCAGAAGCGGCTCTCGGAAACCGATATCGAGGAACGGACCGCCTATGAGGTTTCCATTTCCAAAATCGAAGTCGTGAAGGAAGAAACCGCACCCCCGACAACCGAGGCTTGAAAAACCACCAGGAGTCCGCATTCCGGACCAAGAAGGGAGACAGTATCCATGGTAAAAGTAATCTTCGGTGGCAAAGGTATTGGGAAAACGAAATTTCTTTTGGCAGATGTCAATGAAGCAGTGAAAGACAGCAAGGGAGACATCGTATTCATTGACACG
>CAZFWQ010000264.1:0-5297 GCA_964522755.1 uncultured Oscillospiraceae bacterium
CAAGAACAAGCGCTTCCAGTTCGGTAGCGGTGACGATATAGTCAAGGGCACGGATGTTCGAAACAAGAAGCTCCGTTTTTAGCCCTTTGTCGTCCCGTTGCTGGAAATAGGAACGGACCCGGTTCCTGAGCACCTTCGCCTTGCCGACGTAGATGACTTTCCCAACCGCGTCCATGTAGATGTATACACCCGGCTGTTCCGGCAATCCGGCCAGTCTCTGCCTGAGCGGTTCCCGCCATTGCGCGTCTGCGTCATCGGCGTCTTCGCCAACGATGCCGTCCCAGTCACTCACATTCCGGTCCCCGTTCCATCTCCGCCAGCCGGGTCAGTCTGCCATGCCGCGGTGCGTGAATGCGGCAAGTTCTTCGAGTGCCATTTCCTCATCACGGCCGTCCGTGATCAGCATGACGGTCTCTCCGGGCACAATGCCAAGCGAAAGCAGCCCGAGCAGGCTCTTCGCGTTCGCCTTCCGTTCGTCCTTCTGTACCCAGACATTCGCGTCGTATGCGGATGCTTTCTGTATGAGGCGGGCGGCCATCTTCGATTCCAGTCCCAACGTGCTGCTGATGGTGACTTCCCTGGCAACCATGTTGCATATCCCCCTGCATGTGGCCGATTGATGCTAGACCCCATTATACAATAGAAACGCATTGATGCCAAGCGTCAAAGCGCTTCCGCCGTCAAAGTGCTCCTGCCAAAAAAGTGGGAACACAGTCAGGAGCCTTTCAGGAGCACGGTGATATGTCAGGAAGACAGAAAGACAGGATCAAGTGGAAACAGCCCTGATTCTCGCCATCACATCCTCCGTCAATCCGGCTTTCCTTCCGGCCCCCGCATGATCCGACCTGCGAACCAGGCGCTTCAGGCCAGGCCAGGCCAGAATGTCTGTCCTGCAGCGCGTGCATCGCATCGCATGCAGGATCATGCGGAATCCCCTTCCTGCCTCCAGTCTGTTTTCAATAAAGTCTAGATAATCCTTGTCGGGTATACAATCGCCCATGCATGGTCCGCCTTTCCGTGTCTGTCCGGCATTCAGAATACGGGCGGCCTTTGCCGTTTGTCTGCATATCCGGCAGCCAATCAGTCCTTCATGGGCCGGAGATTCGCATCATCATATTGTCGACATTATATGATAGGCTTTATATGATAGACTGTTTACTGAACCAGGGTCCGGCAATATGCTTCTCTTTTGGCTCTTGTGAAACAAGAGGGCAAGGATGGAGAAGGTGAAAATGAAGGTATTTTACCCTGTAAATGCGCTGTAATCAATCAGGATCATATCGAATGAATGGCGCATTCACAGGGCTTCCTGGTGATTCGCCGCGAAGCATGTAAAGTCTACCTTGAAAAGCCAAGAGTGGCGAAATATGCGGATATTCCCGTCAGGCCGCTGCTGGCCGACGAAATCCTCGTCAAGGTCGCCTATGCAGGGATCTGCGGCACCGACATCTCGTTTTTCACCGGCGAGTCAGATTTTATCCGGCAGGGCCTGGTCAAATATCCGATACGGATCGGGCACGAGTGGTCGGGCATCTAATCGGCTTTGCCGACCTGAAGGAAACGTTTGAGAGCTGGGATGCCATCAAGGACCGGGTAAAGGTTCTCGTCAGGATGTGAAAGGAAAAGAAGCATCATGGGGAAAGTATTCACCGATATCATTCTTGAAGAGAAAGACGGCTATTCAATATGCTTCCGCAGTGGGAAGATGGTTTATGAGGAGGCCTTGCACAATGGTGTCTATGCCACGGCCGGCAACAATGCTTCCGGTTTCGCACTGGCCTCGAACAGCATCCCGCAGCCGCCCCGGATGAATCCCGATGTTTTTCCGCTGCCGCAGGCCTTCCAGATTGAGCTGGATGGCAATTTCCTTGGATATGAGTGGGAATGGGGCGGCTTCGAAAAAACTGAAACCGGCAAGGGCCTGCTCGCCGTGATCACTTTGGTCAACAAGCTGATGGCGGTAACAGTCAAGATCCATACCTTGCTTGATGGCACGCCTGTTTTCACCAGATGGCTTGAAATCACCAACAACACCAGCCGCGCCATGAACCTTTCCCGTTTGGCAGTCATCAGCGGCGGCCTGCAGGTCATCAGGAAATGGAGCAGCTATGTGGAACCGGGAGATCCGCTGTACCGCGTCGGCTATATGGAACACAGCCACTGGGGCATGGAAGGCGGCTTCGCCTGGCATGATCTGCCCGCAGCGGGTTATTCCGTGGCCGGCCGCTTCAGGAAGGACCGTCACCGGCATCCGATGTTCGTCCTTGAAAGCATGGCGACCGGCGAGAGCTTCATCTGCCAACTCGGCTGGTCCGGCGGCTATTCCTTTGATTTCGAACTGGACGCGGATACGGGTGATTCTCCGTGGATGAACGATTCCCATCTGGCTTACGCAGTCCGGATTGACTCCCCTGCCCCGCTCCGGATCATCGGCAGCGGCGAAACCGTCACATCTCCGGAAGTTCATTTCGGCATCCTGTTCGGAGGGCTCGATGAAGCGATCAACCAGATGCACGGGCATCTGCGCACTACCGTGTTCACACCGCCCGCGCAAGGCAAAAGATGCTGGGTGGAAGCCGGCATCGGCCCCGAGTACTGCATGAGCCGCGAGGCGACGCTCGAATCGATAGACAACGCCGCCAAAACCGGGGCGGAGATATATTTCATCGATGCCGGATGGTATGTCGGACCGGGACAGGAAGATCTCTGGTGGAGCAAGGCCGGCGACTGGCATCATGATCATGAACGTTATCCGAACGGGCTTTCGGAAATCAGGGATCATGTCAAATCGAAGGGCATGCTGTTTGGCCTCTGGATGGACGCGGAGCGAATCGGCAAAGCCAGTAGGACCTACGCCGAACATAACGGCTACATATCCGCGACCTATGACGGCAAGGAAAATGCGGCACAGATGATCAACCTGGCCAATCCGGAAGTGGCCGCCTGGATGGAAGATCAAATCAGCCAGGTGATCACGTCGAATCAGTGTGATTTTTATCGGTTGGACAACAATGTCGGATATCCCGCCTGCCTCACGCGGACAAATCGGGACGGCGTGCTGGAAAATGATTACATGCGGTATTATGAGGCATTGTATGGAGTTTACGACCGCCTCAGGAAAAAATTCCCGGATGTCGTGTTTGAAAACTGCGCGGGCGGAGGTGGCCGGACGGATATCGGAATGACCAGGTATTTCGACCATACCTGGGTAACCGACTGGCAGCTGGCTCCCCGTGGCATGACCATGGCGCTGCCGCCCGAGCATGTTGACCGCCTGGTCGGGGGATAGGCTGGTTATCTCACAGGATCCATCGACTTCCAGCTGCGGCTCCTGATGTTTGTCCGGCCGACTGCCGGCATCAGCACCCCGCTGGGCGAACGGACCAATGAGGTCCAGCTGGAATTCATCCAGCACTGCTTCACCATCTACAAGGACTTCATCCGGCCTTTCCTGCCGGAATCGAAGGTTTACCACCATACGCCGGAAGTATCGGGTTTCGCGCCAAAAGGATGGGGAATTCTGGAAACCACCTCCAAAAATGGTTCAAAAGGGATTCTGGGCGTGTTCCAGCTTTCAAATCCGAAGGAACGGGAAACCGTAGTCCGTTTGCGGGGTGTCGACATATCGAAAAACTATCTCGTCACCTTCGACAACATGCGCAAGTCCTGTGAAATGAGCGGCGTCGTCCTGGTCAACGAAGGCATCCGCATCCGTCTGGAAGGTGCCCTGACTTCGGAACTCATCCTGTTCAGCGCCATGTGACAGGCTCACGCGCCCGATTTTCACAAACCGGGTTCAGTCGCCTGTCCTGCAATCCTGACGCGAAGCATGCGCCGCGCGCGGAAAATCCTGTTCTTCACCCTGCTCATCGGTATGCCGAGGCGTTCGGCTATTTCATCGTACTGCATGCCGGACGCATGATACATCATAAGGGGTTCGCGATACATCTCTTCAAGGGAAGAAACCGCCGCCGACAATGATTTTGCCTGTTCACGCTCCAGCAGCGCCTCTTCCGGTGACGGCCCGGGGTCCGCCATCTCCTCCGCTTCCTCAAGCCCGGCGTATTCCCTGCTTTTCCGAAACATGTCCGTGCAGGTGTTCTGTGCAATCCGGGAGATCCACGTTGAAAAGCGGTATTCCGGATTGTAGGCGTCCAAATGGACGTAAGCCTTCACAAAGGTATCCTGTGCGGCATCTTCGGCAGCCGACCGATCTTTCATGGCGCGGAGGGTGATGGAAAGGACAAGCCGTTCATACCGCTTGACCAGCAGGGCAAACTGTTCCCTGTCCCCTCCGAGAATCTCTGCGATAATCCGCGCTTCGTCCCATGCATCCTGCACGTTTGTACCATACATGCGCATTCAGCCCCTTTCCTTCATTCGATAAGATTGTATGGCTTGTGATTGTGAAGGTTGTTTGAGAGACATTAGAAATGGATTAATCCGGTCTTAATGTTTGACGGGCATGGAAATGCGGTGAGATCATGCGCAACATAGTGTAGATTTCACACAGGCGGGCTGTCGCGCTTGATTCATTTTCGATTCCGGTTCATGATTCGCGATAACCACAATCCGCCATGGCGAATACTGTTTGAGACCCGCCCAAATGGGATAATCCCATTCATGATGAAATCGCCCGTTCAGGTCATGATGAAATCGCCCGTTCAGGAGAGGATCATATGGGAAAAACAAAGGAGGCAGGAAGCCTCCCATCTGAAAAGCCCCCTGCAATGCTGAAGATTCCGGGAGAAGAACCCTTTCCGGTTTATCGCGCCGACACTTTTTTCAAGCGGTTCATGGGCCTGATGGGCCGGCATGAAACGGATTACGGACTCTTCCTGAATCCCTGCGACAGCATCCACATGTTTTTCATGCGTTTTCCCATCGATGCCGTCTTTATCGACAAGGCGGGCAGAATCGTCTCCATACACAGCAATCTGAAACCCGGGCAGTTCGCACTGGGCGGCAAGGGCTCGGCTGCAGTTCTGGAATTGCCCGCTTCGCGCAGGCTCGGAGAAAAAATGACCGTCGGAATGGTCCTGCCGATGGAACTGCCTGGCGAAAGCTGATGCCTGACAGCAATGCAGGACACGCGCAACGACGGTCTGACAAAAATGCTTCACCTTGCACAATGGTAGTCTGACAGCAATACTGTGTCTTGTTTTACAGAAATTCCACCGTTTTTGAGGCAATCGCGTTTTGCTTTATGGCATTTACATTTCACTTTATGGCAATTACATTTCGTTTACCGTTTTGCAATTTTTATATGGCAATTTTTTCTTGCTTGTGTTATACTC
>CAZFWQ010000265.1:0-5295 GCA_964522755.1 uncultured Oscillospiraceae bacterium
AACATGCAGTGGATAACGACGTCAGGTCCATGGTCGTCGTGCTTTAATCCATGCATAGGCTTTACATGTCGAATTGTTTACTGGATTCACCTTTACCCTCACATGCTTTTCAGCATGCCTTTTTATCACTGCCCGGCACGCGACGATGTGATATAATGATGGCACCTTAAAACCACAAGGAGCTTCTGAGGCGCAGACAATGGCAGGTCCCATGCAATTGCAGTCATATTGCCGGAAAAACAGGACGTTTTGATCTCAGAACACGGCAATGCAACAATAATATTCCCTAAGCAGGCATGACGAACGCTTTGCATCGATCGGCCCATCGTTGACAGGATTGGCGAATAAACCACGAACACTGGGACACCTCCGCTTTTTCTTTGAAAACGAATGGCAGAATCAATCATATAATGCGTTGGATGTCGTGGAGTGTTGAATAATGACGGATGGCGGGCGTCACACAGAAACCGCATCCATTTCGGTGCGGGAGGACAAATGGGCAGGGTAATAGCAATTGCCAACCAAAAGGGCGGAGTCGGGAAAACGACAACCACGGTAAACCTGAGTGCCTGCCTGGCTGTCAAGGGAAAACGAATCCTGACAATCGATATTGATCCGCAGGGCAATACCACAAGCGGATTGGGCATCGACAAGTCAGCTGTGAAAGAGTCCATATATGATGTCATCATCAACGATGTGCCTTTGGCCGATACGGTCCTGCCCACGAAAATCAAGACACTCGGATTGGCTCCTTCCACTATTCACTTGGCGGGGGCGGAGGTGGAACTGGTTTCGGTTATTTCCAGGGAAATGAGGCTGAAGACGGCCATTGCAACAATTAAGGATGATTATGACTTTATCCTGATTGATTGCCCTCCGTCACTGGGATTGCTCACCGTCAATGCGCTTACGGCGGCGGACACAATCCTGGTGCCCATCCAATGCGAATATTATGCGCTTGAAGGCTTGAGCCAGCTGATGAACACGGTGCGCATCGTGCAAAAGCACCTGAACCCCTCCCTGAAGGTGGAAGGGGTTGTCCTGACAATGTTTGACGCGCGGACCAATCTTTCGATCCAGGTCGTTGATGAAGTGAAGAAATATTTTGGCAACCAGGTTTATCGGACCATCATTCCACGCAATGTCCGCTTGAGCGAAGCCCCAAGTTTCGGGCTTCCCATCATCCTGTATGACGCAAAGTCACGAGGGGCGGAAAGCTATATGGATCTTGCGGATGAGGTCATCATGACAGCGGAGGGCAGGCAATGAAAAGGAGTCTCAACAAAGGTTTGGGAAAAGGCCTGGACGCCTTGCTTGCATCGAGCAGCACCGAGGAAGATCGCAACAGTATCCTGGATCTCTCCATAAATCAGGTTGATCCGGCAGAAGAGCAACCCAGAAAACAGTTCGATCAGGATAAGCTGGAAGCATTGGCAGAATCCATTCGTGCCCACGGCGTCGTTCAGCCTGTCATCGTACGCAAGCAGGGCGAGCGGTTCACCCTGGTGGCCGGCGAACGCAGATGGCGCGCAGCGCGCCTCGCAGGACTGAAATCCATTCCGGCAATCGTCAAGGAGTATTCATCGCGGGACGTAATGGAAATTGCCCTTATTGAGAATCTGCAGCGCGAAGACTTGAATCCGATTGAAGAGGCAGAAGCTTTTCAACGGCTGATGGATGATTACGGGTTGACGCAGGAGGAAGTTGCACGAATCGTTGGCCGCAGTCGCTCAGCTGTTGCCAATGCTGTCCGGATGCTTACGCTGCCGGCAAAAATAAAATCATATCTTATGAATGGCCAATTGAGCAGTGGCCATGCCCGCACCCTGGTGGCTGTCGGGGATGCAGGCAGGCAGGAATGGCTGGCCGGGCAGATCATCAGCCGGGAACTCAATGTCCGCGAAACAGAACAGCTGGTGCAGAGGGAAGAGGTCGCAAAAAAGAAGTCCATTGAAAAAAAAGGAAAAGATATGAAGGGACAAGCAGAACTGGAGGATTTGCGGGATCAGCTTCGCAGCCTGTTGGGTACTCAAGTTGAGATAAGCGGGAGTCCTGTGCGGGGGAAAATCCAGATATCCTATTTTTCCACAGATGAAATGAACCGTATATGTGAAATATTGCTGAATTGAGTGATATGCAGGAACTGTCCCTGCCGTTCAGGAACCATGCCGCAACCACTGTCCGCGACATATGACCGATCACCAGACATGCAGACAGGGTACTTTTCAGCTGTTCGCGAAACGCAGGCACTTGTAGCAGAAGTCATGCCAATGTGATACCACCAGAAAGGCCGGGAGGACGTATGGAACTGTTTACGCCAATCGTACTGGGAATCCTGTTCATCGGCCTGCTTTCGCTGATTGCCGCGCTGTTTTTCCTGCTGTTTGACATAAAACGCAAGTACAAACGCTTCATGAAAGGGTTGGGGCCCTTAGACGTCGAGTCGTTGATGCAACGGTACGCGGAAGACCTCTTGCAGCTGCGGCAACATCTCGAGAACAAGACCGAACCAAGGATTGCCGCCATGGAAAAGAAGCTCCCCGCGGTGCTTCGCAATGTCGGAATGGTCAGCTACAATGCATTTGAAAACATGGGCAACCTCATGAGCTTTTCCATAGCGGCAATCGATGACGGGAAGAACGGGTTTGTCCTGAGCGGCATCTACGGGCGTGATTCATCCTATGTTTATGCCAAGGAGATCAAAGCCGGCGTTCCCGGAAAGGAATTGTCGGGTGAAGAAAAAGCAGCGCTGCGCATTGCAATGGAAGGCAGCGGGCCCTGATGCAGCCCCGATGAGGCCCTGACGGGTCAATGATCATGAAATACCCGCGTGCGGGGCTACTGGAGGAGAAAGCAATGCTTGATATGGTCAGGATTCGCAACAATGCCGAAGAAGTGCGCAATGCACTGAAAAAAAGATTGATCGATGTGGATTTTTCCGAGCTGCTGGGCTGGGATGCAGCAAGGCGCGGACTTATCACGGGCATGGAAGAAATGAAGGCCAAACGGAACAAAGTATCCGGTGAGATTCCGCGGCTTAAAAGCAGGGCTGAAGATGTGACAACCCTGGTTGCAGAGATGAAGGAACTCGGCGAATCCATTCGCCTTCTTGAAGAGGAATTGAAAAACCTTGAAGGAAAAATACACGACTTTGTCTCGGGGCTGCCCAACATTCCTGCAGAGGACGTTATTGCGGGGGGGAAAGAGAACAACCAGGTTGTGCGCTTGTTTGGTGAAAAGCCCCAATTCAGCTTCAACCCCAAAAACCATGTCGACCTTGTCACTTCTCTCGGCCTCATTGACTACGAGCGCGGTGTGAAGATCGGCGGCAACGGATTCTGGATTTACACCGGAGACGGCGCCCTCCTGGAATGGGCGCTTCTCAATTATTTCATTGAAGAACACATAAGGGACGGATATGTGTTCATGCTGCCTCCTCACATCCTCAACTGGCAGTCGGGCTATACGGCGGGACAGTTCCCAAAGTTCGAGGAGGATGTCTTTCGCATCGAAGGAGGAGAAGAAGGCAAAATGCAGTTTATCCTTCCGACTGCGGAAACGGCGCTCATCAACTTCCATCGCAATGAAATCCTGAATGAAGAGGATCTTCCGAAGAAATATTTCGCCTATTCACCCTGCTACAGAAAAGAAGCGGGCAGCTATCGTGCCGAGGAACGAGGCATGATTCGAGGCCACCAGTTCAACAAAGTGGAAATGTTCCAGTATGTGACCCCTGATAATTCAGAAGCAGCTCTTGAGGAGCTTGTCGGAAAAGCGGAACGGCTTGTCCGGGGCCTCGGGCTCCATCACCAGGTCAGCAAGCTGGCGGCGCAGGATGTAAGTGCCGGCATGGGAAAAACATATGATATCGAGATATGGATTCCTAGCATGAACATATACAAGGAAGTAAGCTCATGCTCGAATGCATATGATTACCAGGCGCGTCGCGGGAACATCAGGTACCGGCGGAAAGACACGAAGAAGAATGAATTCCTGCACACGCTGAATGCATCGGGCCTGGCTACCAGCCGTGTACTGCCGGCCATAGTCGAACAATTCCAGCAGGAAGACGGAAGCGTGCTCGTTCCCCAGGTCTTGCAGAAATGGGTTGGGAAGACCCTGCTGGTCCCCACGCGCAGGCAATGATTCCCGATCCGGCGTCATGCTTGGGACGGCAGTCAGAAAAGGCGTATTTCGGCATATTCCTCGAACATTCAGATTGGGTTTTCAGGGTTTCTGTGTTGATCCGCCGCCTGTTCAGCAGGGAGAGTGATACGAATGGGTCTCAACTTCAGAAAAAGTCTATCATTGGGCAAGCTGTTCCGGATCAATTTCTCCAAAGGAGGAATAAGTGTTTCTGCCGGAGTGAAGGGAGCTCGGGTCAGCGTCGGTAAAAATGGCGTAAGGGAAACTGTTTCCCTTCCCGGAACAGGACTTTCATGGTCGGAACGGCAATCATTTAAAAAGAGAAAAGGAGTTGCCGGAGATTCTTCCGGCATTGACGGAATCGCTCCATCAAAAGCGAACAAAAAGGCAGATGGAAAGCGCAAGTGGAAATCGTTGATTTGGGTGGCGCTTGTGGCTGGTGGATTCCTCCTATATAGAAGCGGGGTGCTGGATTCTGCAATTGCCACGGTGAAGCAGGCCATGACGGGCGATGGAACAGTTGTTTCCGCAAAAGCGGAAAATGTGCCGACGCCAGTTGTAGATATAACACCGGGAAGCGGCATTCAGCCGGAATCCGGGAACGCCAGCGGCAATTCTGCCGACACAAAGGACTCCTTGCAGTCGGAAGAAATAACGGAAGCAACAGCCTCCCCTTCGGAGGCCCCCTCTGTTTCCCTTACAGCAGATCCCGTTTCTGGAAGCACAAGTGCTTATAAGGTAGTGCTGAAGGACGGGGAAGTTGTTTTGGCCAAGGGAACTCTTTTTGTCGCCAGCAAGTCCGGCGAAAAATTCCATAAGCCGGATTGCAGGATTCTAGGAAGCATCGTAAAGAAGAACCTTGTAGAGTATGACTCGCGGGAAGATGCAGCAAAGGAAAAAGATCCTTGTTCGATATGCAATCCATGATGGAATATATTTACAATTTAAAGAAATAATCGGCGTTGCGACAATAACAACCCGTGGCGGCATCAACATGGTGCCGCTATGAATGATGCCGCCGCCATAAACAAAACAGGAGCCATAAACAAAGCGGGCGGAAGTACAAAATACTCGAAAAAGAAATACTCCGGCCTTAAAACATGCGATCTTGAAAACATGTGATCTTAAAAACACTTGACGCTCTTGAAT
>CAZFWQ010000266.1:0-5277 GCA_964522755.1 uncultured Oscillospiraceae bacterium
TCATCGCGTCCGTGTTCGGGCATGTGGCGGAGAAGCTGCAGCAGTTCCGGAAATCGCCAGATTACCGTGTGTTTTTGAAAAGGCGCATTCTTGAAGGCTTTGCGGAACTTGGCACGGGGGATGTCCGCGTGGTCGTCGACGAGGAAGACCTGGAACTGGTCCTCGGGCTTCAGGATGAAGTCGGAAAGCCATATCGCGCCGAGACGGCGACGGATGTCCTCATGGGAGGCTGTCTGGTGATAAACAGGACGGCCGCCCGCATGTGCGATTTTTCGGTGGCCCGGCAGCTCGAGAATGAGAGACAGTCCTTTCTGGGTCGTTACGCATTGAGCCTTGATGGTTGATTCCGCTCCGCCGCACGCCGAAAGGCACAAAAGATGCGGCGGCAGCCTGGTGGCCCGTATCTCGCGATATCATGCTCCCTGCCCGTCTGGGGCGGATGAAGGGGAAGGAATGAGCAATGCAGCGCAGGGTGATGGCATGAGCAATACAGCGCAGGGTGATGGCATGAGCAATACAGCGCAGGGTGATGGCATGAGCAATACAACGCAGGGTGTCGGTATGGGAAATGCGGCACACGTCGATAAAACGGGTATCGCGCCGCATGGGGAAATATTCGGCATCAACGGCCCGGTAATCCAGGTGCGGGGCAATGTGCCCTTCCAAATGCTGGAGATGGTCCTGGTCGGGCACGAACAGCTCATCGGCGAAGTAATCCGCGTCCTTGATACCGAGGCGATTGTGCAGGTATACGAGAACACGACCGGCTTGAGGCCCGGGGAACCGGTTCTTTCCACGGGAAAGCCGCTCACTGTCAAACTGGGTCCCGGCATCATCGGCAACATTTTCGATGGCATCCAGAGGCCTCTCGAAAGGATGGCCAGGGAACAGGGACCCTTCATCAAACGCGGCACGCGGGCGGAGAACCTTGATGTGGCAAAGCTTTGGGATGTAAGGATCCTGGTGCATCCCGGCGATGCCGTCAGGCAGGGCCAGGTCATCGCTGCAGTACAGGAAACGGATGCCGTCCTTCACAAGATCATGGTTCCTCCCGGCATGGGTGGCACAGTATCCCATGCGGCCATCGACGGCAAGTATCCGATAGAGAAAACCATCGTTCGGGTTGTCAGCGGAAAACAGACCCACAATCTGTCTCTGGTTCAGGAATGGCCGGTCAGGGAACCCAGGCCCTATGCCTCGCGGAAACCACTGACCGAGCCGCTTGTCACCGGGCAGCGCGTCATCGACACCCTGTTTCCGATCGCGAAGGGCGGCACCGCCGCGATCCCCGGCGGGTTCGGCACCGGCAAGACCCTGACCCAGCACCAGCTGGCCAAATGGTCGAATGCGGACATCATCGTCTACATCGGCTGCGGCGAACGCGGCAACGAAATCACCGAGGTGCTCGAGGAGTTTCCGAAACTCATCGATCCCCGCAGCGGCCAGGCGCTCATGAACCGGACCATCCTGATAGCCAATACATCCAACATGCCGGTGGCAGCCCGCGAGGCTTCCATCTACACCGGCATCACGCTGGCGGAGTATTACCGCGACATGGGGTACGACGTGGCCATCATGGCCGATTCCACCTCGCGCTGGGCGGAAGCCCTGCGTGAAATATCGGGCAGGCTTGAAGAAATGCCTGCCGAAGAAGGCTTTCCCGCCTATCTGCCCTCGCGCCTGTCCGAGTTTTACGAGCGCGGCGGCATGATGGAAACGCTTGGAGGAGACCTTGGGTCCGTTACCATCATCGGGGCGGTTTCTCCCCAGGGCGGCGACTTCTCGGAACCGGTCACGCAGAATACCAAACGCTTTATCCGCTGTTTCTGGGCACTTGACAAATCGCTGGCCTATACGCGCCATTATCCGGCCATAAACTGGATCAACAGCTACAGCGAGTATCTGCCGGATCTGGAGCAGTGGTACAAGGACAATGCCGCTCCGGATTTCATGGATGCAAGGACACGCATCGGCAGGCTTCTCCAGGAGGAAAGCAAATTGCTGGAGATAGTCAAGCTCATTGGCAGCGATATCCTTCCGGATGAGCAGAAACTGGTGCTGGAAGGGGCCAAATGCATCCGCCAGGGGTTCCTGCAGCAGAATGCCTATCATCGGGATGATACCTATGTCCCCATATGGAAGCAGTACAGGATGATGAAATCCCTGCTGGCCATGGTGGACGGCGCCAGGAAACTGGTCGGCGCGGGCATTCCCGTGTCGGTCATACGCAAGGCCGGTGTCTTCGAGGACATCATCCGCATCAAATACACCATCTCCAATGACGACCCGGCAGGTTTCGACAAGCTCGACGAGAGCATTTCACAGGCGCTGGCTTCCATTGGCGGCAGTTATGCGGGCAAGGAAAGAAAGGGGCTGGCATGAGCATGGAATATATGGGCCTCAAGGAGATTTCCGGCCCCCTGATCGTGCTTGACGGCGTGGAAGATGCTTCATTTGAGGAAATGGTAACCATTTCCATTGGGCGGCAGAAGCGTCTGGGGCGAATCATACAGATATCGGGTAAAAAATGCGTCATACAGGTGTTTGAAGGGACCAAGGGCATATCCCTTGAGAACACAAGGACGATGCTGCAGGGCAAGCCCCTGGAGCTGCCTCTTTCCAAGGAAATCCTCGGGCGGGTTTTTGATGGGTTGGGCCGGCCCGCGGATGGACTTGGGCCCATTTGCCCGGACAAAAGCTGGGACGTGAACGGAATGCCCATCAATCCGGTGAAACGGGAATATCCGCGCAACTACATCCAAACCGGCATCTCTTCCATCGATGGACTCACCACGCTCATCCGCGGACAGAAGCTGCCGGTTTTCTCCGGGTCCGGCCTTCCGCACGATAAATTGGCCGTACAGATCGTGAAACAGGCGAAAATATCCGGCGCGGGCGGAGACAACTTCGCCGTCGTATTTGCCGCCATGGGCGTGAAATACGACGTGGCCGAATTCTTTCGCAGCAGTTTCCAGAAAAGCGGTGTGCTGGACCGGGTCACCATGTTCCTCAACCTAGCCAGCGATCCGGTTGTGGAGCGCATCGTCACCCCGCGCTGCGCGCTGACGGCCGCAGAGTACCTGGCTTTCGAGCATGACATGCACGTCCTGGTCATCCTCACGGACATGACGGCCTACGCGGAGGCGCTGCGCGAAATCTCCTCCTCGAAGGGAGAAATACCTTCCAGAAAAGGATTCCCGGGATACCTCTATTCAGACCTTGCATCCATGTATGAACGCGCGGGGATGATTCGGGGCAAGAAGGGATCCATCACTCAGATTCCCATCCTCACGATGCCCAATGACGACATCACCCACCCGATACCCGACCTGACCGGCTACATCACCGAAGGGCAGATCGTGCTGGATCGGGCGCTGCATCAAAAAGGCATCTACCCGCCGATCATTGTCCTTCCGTCCCTGTCAAGGCTCATGAAGGACGGAATCGGGGAGGGATACACCCGGGTGGACCATCCGCAGGTGGCAAACCAGTTGTTCGCCTCCTATGCGAAGGTACAGGAAACCCGTGCCCTGGCTTCCGTCATCGGCGAAGACGAACTTGCGGATCTCGACAAGAAATACATGAAATTCGGAAGGGTGTTTGAATCCCAGTTTGTCGCTCAGCAACCGGATGAAAACCGTGAAATGACCGACACGCTGGATCTTGGCTGGGAAATGCTCGGATTGCTTCCGCGCGAGGAATTGGACCGCGTATCGCCCGAGATGCTGGACAAGTATTACATGGAAATCCTACCCGGTGAAGGCAGGTGGACCGAATGGACGTGACCCTGTTCCCCACGAAGGGGAACCTGATTGTGGCGAAAAGCACGCTGGCGCTTTCCCGCCAGGGGTATGACCTGCTTGACAAGAAACGGAACATCCTTGTCCGCGAGATGATGATGCTCGTGGAAAGGGCAAAAGGCATACAGAACGAGATCCTTGCAACCTTTTCAGACGCCTATGCGGCCCTGCAGACAGCCAACGTCACGATGGGCATCTCGGAGGTGACCCAGATCGGCCTCGGCGTGCCGGAAGAAAACGGCGTAATCATACAGGATCACAGCATCATGGGGGTGGATATCCCTGTTGTCACATTGAAATACTCGCCTCTGGAACCCACTTACGGTTTTTTGCGGACAAGCGTTGCCCTGGACCTGGCCAGGGACCGGTTCAACAAAGTCAAGCGGCTCACCTGCGAGATTGCTGAAATCGAGAACGCCATCTACCGCCTGGCCACCAACATCCGCCGTACCCAGAAGCGGGCGAACGCCCTGCGCAACATCATGATCCCGAAATACGAGCAGATTACGGCGGATATCGCCAATGCGCTCGAAGAGAAGGACCGCGAGGAATTCGCCCGGCTGAAGGTCATCAAGCGGACAAAGGAGAAGGCGGGTACTTGATCATGCGCCTGCCCTGACAAGGATGGCTTGGGGACCGACAGCCTGCGGTCTTCTTTTTTTACACTTTTCCCTTGATGACGGCATTCGACTCCGCAAGCGCGTTGACGCTATATATTGTATGTGGTATGATCGAAAAACAGAAGATATTGTGTCGCGTTCCAAAATGATTCCACTCCATGCCTCTTTGCGAAAGACTTGCGGCAGGTTGTTCCGAAGCACCGGAACAGCAGGCCCGAAACGCATGGCAGTGAATCCTGAAACAAAACGACAGGGCATTGAATAACAATCTGAAACGGCACACGCAGATGGGATCTTAATCTGAAAACCGATTTGGAAAATACTAAGGAGGCCAGCGCCATGATGACACTGATCAAAAAACGAGACGGTCGCGAGGTTCCGTTCACGATTGACAAGATAGCCAATGCCATTTTCAAGGCTGCCAGCGTCACGGGCGGAAAAGACTACCGGACATCGCTGGATCTTGCGGGACGAGTGGCCGAATATGTCGAGGTCCGTTATGAAGACCGCGTGCCGACAGTGGAAGAAGTTCAGGATGCCGTGGAAAAGATCTTGATCGAAACAGGGCATGCGCGCACGGCAAAGGAATTCATCCTCTATCGGGCCGAGCGCACCCGTGTGCGGGAGATGAACACCCGGCTGATGAAGGTGTTCGAGGATTTGACCTACCAGGACGCCAAGGACAACGACATGAAACGGGAGAATGCCAATATCGACGGCAATACGGCGATGGGCACGATGCTGAAGTACGGATCCGAGGGTGCAAAGCAGTTTTACGAGATGTTCGTTCTCCGCCCTGAACACGCGAAGGCGCACAAGGATGCGGACATCCACATTCACGACATGGACTTTCTGAC
>CAZFWQ010000267.1:0-5268 GCA_964522755.1 uncultured Oscillospiraceae bacterium
AACCCTTGGCGGATCGGGCCCCTTGAAATGCAGGTTCATGCAAGATTACAGTGCGGGCGAGATAACGACGGAAGAGTCACGCGAGCTCATGTCAGCCGTTGCCACGGCATTGGATTCGGACATCTGGCGTTTCCACCCGGGTATCAGCTATCGGCATTGCATGCTGTGGCAGGGCGGACCTCTGGATATCAGCCTCACCCCGCCGCACGACATCAGCGGTCGTCCGGTCGCAGATTGGCTCCCATCCGGTCCTGGATCGGAAGAGGTCCTATCGCTCATGGAACGTGCCCTCCCCATTTTGGCTGATCATCCCGTCAACCTCGCGCGCAGGTCCCGAAACCTGAATCCGGGCAATGCGGTCTGGCTGTGGGGACAGGGAACGCGCCCGGCTCTTCCCTCGTTTGCGGAGACCTTCGGCATGAGGGGTTCAGTCATCTCCGCCGTGGATTTGATCAAGGGCATCGGCATCGCGGCCGGCATGGCCTCCATCGACGTTGTCGGGGTCACAGGCAACCTGCACACCAATTATCGCGGCAAGGCGGAAGCCGCGCTCAGGGAACTATCCGGTGGATCGGATTTTGTCTACATCCATGTCGAAGCGCCGGATGAATGCGGCCATCAGGGGCAGGCCCGGGAAAAGACGACCGCAATCGAACGAATCGACGCGGAACTGCTGTCCGTATTGCTGGAAAAGCTGCCTTCGCTTGGTGATTTCAGGATGCTTATCCTGCCTGATCACCCTACCCCGGTGGGAATCCGCACGCATACGAGAACCCCGGTCCCGTTCCTACTTTACGACAGTCGGAAGGACATGGCAAAGCCGGGGCAAGGCGCCTGTTTCACGGAGACTCTTTCCGATAAGGGATTATATGTGCCGGAAGCTCATAAGCTGATGACCCGCCTTCTGGAACAGGATTGACGCTGTTCTGCCGCAAGGTCGGCAACCTGTCTCATTTCAATTTCTGCCGAAGGTTCGGCAACCTGTCTCATTTCAATATGTCAACAGGCGGAATCTTGATGACGTCGCCGGGCTGTATCCTGGAGGGGTCGGAGATGTTGTTGAATTCCGCAAGCGCGTCAATGAGCGAAACATCGTTATAGTATTTCTTCACGATTCCGCTCATTGTGTCTCCCTTTTGCACGGTATATGTCTGCGATTCGGCGGCAGTGGACGATGTCACGACAGTCGCTGCTTCCGTCCCGGAGGTTTCGGCGACAACCGTCGTTTCCTCTGTTGCGGTGGTTTCGGTCCCCGCAGTGGTTGCTGCCGTTACGCTTGGTTTTGGCGTCGCGGTTGCCTTGGGCTTGTCTGCCTTGGGAAAGAAAGAACTGATGAGGATATAAAGGATGGCCAGGACCACCACCACCGTCAAGGCGAAGAGGCCGGCAAACATGATGTTGTCCCTGCCAGTGGGCTTGCGGTTGTATTTATATGTGACGGCCGGTGTCTTGCTGAGTGCGTCCACGCGGGATTTCAGCATCGGCTTGCGGGCTGCCCCCTGTATGTCGTAGATTTTCTCGATCTGCACCGCCATCGCAGTGAGATCGCCGCGTGTGGTCCGCTTCATTGCCTCGTCGACGATCTTTCCAGCCATAGCCGTGCTTTCGCCGCCCGCCGCCAGGATGTCTTCAATGCGTTCCTCTCCGAGGGATTCAAAAACGCCTTGGCTGATGAGCAAATACGTATCATGTTCGCAAAACGGGACCGGTTCGGACATGATGACGGGGCTATCCGTCTCACCGGCAGCCACCGCCTCATCTTCCTGAATGACAAGGTCTTCGCGTTCCGCGTCCTTGTCTGTCAATACGCCCAGTCGTACCAGTTTTTCACGCTTGGTGCTTTCCCTGGCAAGCGGCATGAACGAGTCTTCCCTCATCAGGTACACATGCCCCGTGCCGACCGGACTCCCGCCGCCATGCCCGTCTGCCAGCAGGAGTCCCGAAAAGCCAACCTGCCAGCGATCGTCCTCTTCGGGGGTATGGTTCATCTCAAGGATGCTTTCCAGCAATCTGGCCGCATCCCCGATGCGTGATTGAATTTCACGGGTCTTGAACTCCAGGTCGCCCTCATGGGAGGTTATTTTTTCATGGAGCCGCGCGACTTCCTTGTTTATGTCGACGCCCGTGGAAGCATCCGCAGCATTTTCCATGTTTTCTGCGACGACGAAGAGGTAGTCGCTGCCCCTGTTTTCAAGGGAAGCCTGAATGTTGTCGAGACGCGGTTCGGATATGAACCTGCCGTTCATGTAAAAATCTGCCGTATTCTGGCTTCTTCCGTATCCCATGCGCGAATAGAGGCACGCATTGATCCTGATTACGTTGCTCATCTGATTCTCCTCTTCGGCATCAGCGATGATTTCCCTGCAACAGATCTCTTTCCGGCTCTTTTCAGCGGTGCTGCGAATCCTGACTGCTTCCGCAACCATCATATCATTGCACAAATTCACATGCAACACGGTTATGGCGGCTTTGTACAATTACTGCGCCCTCATGCGGAAGCGTCTGGAAGCGCTTTCCCGCAGAATCGGACTTTGTGCCGGACAGCATTTCCGATAAGGAGGCTCACCATCGCAGAAGATCCACACGATGGTGGTTCCGCGTCACGGAAGATCCCCACGATGGTGGTACCGCGTGATGGTGATTGCCTGAAATACAGTAATCCGATATAATGAATTTCATGATTGGCATGCGAATGCGGTAAAGCCGTATTTGCGTTCCTGAATGCCTTGCTCTTGAGCGATACGGGGGTTCCGGACACGGTTCCCGGGAACGGCATGATGGGACAGATAAGGCGAAAGCCTTGCGGGAGAAATGCTTTGAAGGCCAGTTACCATACCCACAGCAGATTCTGTGACGGAACGGGCGAGCCGGAAGACTATGTCCGGGCAGCCATCGAAAAGGGATTTTCCGCATTCGGATTCTCAAGTCACGCGCCACTGCCTTTTGCCACCGACTGGAACATGAAGGCATCGGACATGCCCGAATACCTGCGCCTGACAAAACAATTGAAAGAACAATACAAAGGGCGCATCGAACTGTATACGGGCCTTGAAACCGACTTCTTTCCCGGCTGCACGGATTGGCGCACCATGCCCGGCCTTTCTTTCACATTGGGCGCAGTTCATTTCCTGCCGCATCCTCAAACCGGTGTCGCCATGCCGGTGGACGACGATGCGAAGGAGTTCCGGAACACCCTGGAAGATGGCTTCGAAGGCGACATACAGGCATTCGGAGAAGCATACTATGGTGCGCTGCGCGAAATGCTTGTGAACATGCCGCCGAACATACTCGCGCATGTTGACGTGTTCCGCAAGAACAACGGCGGAAACCGTTATTTTGATGAAGAGGACGAATGGTACCGCGAAGAGGTGGGCAAGACCCTGGAAATCATCCTGCTGACCGATGTCATCGTCGAGGTCAATACCGGCGCCATGTCCCGCGGATATCTGAAAGACCCCTACCCTTCGCAGTGGGTTCTGGAATCCATCCTCGAGGCCGGCATTCCCATCGTGCTCAATTCGGACGCGCACAGCCCCGAGGCTGTCGACCACGGTTACGAGGAAATCCGAAAATACCTGCTGCATCTTGGTTTCACGCGTCAAAGGGTCCTGTATGAAGGCATCTGGCAGGATGTTGCGCTCTGAACGAAATAGACCGTGTACGTATCCGCTTCATGGAGGAAACAGATGCAGATTTCCCATCCCCTTTGGGAATTGGCCCGAAACCTGAAGGGCAATCAAAGAGCCATTGTCTATCTTGAACCTCTCTGGGGCATCCCTTACAATCTTTTCGCCCCATACGCCACGCTCTACATGTTCTCCCTCGGTGTAAAAGATACCCAAATCGGATTGATCGCTTCATTTGGAATGATTTTCCAAATTATATTTTCACTGCTGGGCGGCGTTGTGACTGACAAGCTTGGCCGACGTCTGACCACCCTTATCTTCGACATGATTGCCTGGGCGGTTCCCAGCCTTATCCTGGCCTTTTCGCAAAACTTCTTCCATTTCCTCATTGCAACCGCCTTCAACGCGGTGCTCCGCATCGCCATGAATTCCTGGGTCGGGCTGCTGGGGGAAGATGCGAAAAAGGAGCAGATCGTGGGCATCTTCACGCTCATCTACATCTTCGCGCTGGGAGCTGCCTTTGTTTCGCCGCTTTCAGGGTTCCTTGTCGAAAGGTACGGGCTTGTGCCCACGATGCGCGTCCTTTACCTGGTGATGTCCGTCGTGATGGTCATAAAAGTGACGATCGGCTATTTCCTGACCACGGAGACCTCTATCGGGCGCGTCCGGATGCAGGAAACGAAAAACCTGCCCATCCTGCGCAGCCTTGGACAATACGGCGAAGTGCTCCATCACATCATCAAAAGCCCGGCCACGCTCACAACCCTCGGCCTGATGCTTATCATGAGCATTGTAGGCGTCATCAACGGAACATTCTGGACCTTGTACGCCGCGGAGTCCATCGGGATACAGAAGGGCTACATCGCGGTTTTCCCCTTCATCAAATCAATCGCCATGATGATCAGTTTCTTCACCATCATCCCGAAGGTGCACACGGACAGGTTCCGCAGGCCCATGTTCTTCGGATTCGCATTGTTTGCCGTCAGCCAGCTCATCCTGCTGGCAGTTCCTCCCAAAGGGTTCTTCCTCCTGGCGGTCAGCATCGTGGTCGAAGCGTTCGCCGTGTCCCTGATCAGTCCCTTGCTCGATTCCATGCAAATCCTGATGGTGAATCCGCAGGAAAGGTCCCGCATCATATCCCTGATTTACGTCATTGTCATTGCGCTGAGTTCCCCGTTCGGCTGGATTGCCGGCATGCTTTCTTCAATGGACCGCCGCCTGCCGTTCGTTTTGATCCTTGTGCTGCTCGCCGTCGGATTTGTGCTGACCTGGCTTGCGAAACAACCCTCTCCGGCAGGAGATGTCCCGGTACAGTCCGACGTGCAGGTTGACAACTAACGCCCCGGTACCCTCCGACGCGCAGGTTGACAGCTGACGCCCCCGGTACAGTCCAACGTGCAGGTTGACGGCTGAAGTCAGGAATCGCTAGATCTTCTCACGGGCCGTGTAGTGCGTATGAAGCAGTTCATGGGACTTTTCTCCGTAGTACTCACCCAGGAAATCCTTATAGAGCTGCATGACCTGTATGTTTTCATGGGATTTGCGCTTAGGCTTCCCGGCATCTTCCCGGTAGATGGCAGCCGCGCGCTTCCTGATTATCTCAACGTCACCGTGGTGATAGGGCTGACCCCCACCGCCGACA
>CAZFWQ010000268.1:0-5260 GCA_964522755.1 uncultured Oscillospiraceae bacterium
GCCGACAAAGCCTTCCTTGTTGAACAGTCCTTTCCCATCTGCCACGCAATGGTTGTTCGTCAGGATGTACCCTGCCGTGTCAAGGATTGTGCCCGACCCGGTCCCGACTATATTGTAGCCGTCGTCCACGATATAAACCTTTACGGTTGCCTTGGACAGGTCCTGGATATTCAGCTTTTCATCCGCCGGAGACGTCCCGGCCTCCAGTTTGCCCGATGTGTCGACATACTGAGGCGCGCTTCGTTCGGACAAGTTTCCGGCTGCATCCGCGGCGAGAACCTCATACGTGTACTTTGCGCCAGCTTGTATGCCGCGGTCCGTATATTCCGTCTTGTTCACGATGGCGATGCGATCGCCGTTCCTGAACAGCTGGTAGGAAACCACGCCCGTGTCATCATAGGACCCGCTCCATAAAAGCCGCACGGATTCCGCCGTCATGGTGCCGACTGTCAGGAGCGGACTTGACGGCGCGTTGCGGTCAACAGCGATGCCACCGCAGCCGGTTGTCAGGATAAGCAGAATTGACAGGATTGGCAGGACTCGAATCTTCCAACTGTGTTTCATTCCGCGCCACCCCCTTTCACCGGCACAAGGCCAAAGCGCATGGCTGCCACCATCCTGTCCATCAGGCGTAAATCGGGCTCCCCTCCTGCACCCGTCGCGTAAAGAGATATCACGGCGGCATCTGAATTTTCAATCCAGACTACATCGCGCCACCGCAATACAACCGGAATGCTTCCTGACGCATCCGGCTGACCCGACTCCAGTCGAAGAGATTCAATCACGGCAAGCCATTGCCCATCCCTGAACAGGAATTCCGTATGGACCGGCTGGTAAAATGCCGCTTCCCTCGCGGACTTCATGGTCCACCATGCAGCCAGGCCATGTATGGCGTCTTCTCCTTCTGCCCGCGTTCCGTCCGATATGGCTCCCGCGAACTCAGGCAACGCCGCGGCGTACATGAAACCGGATTTTTCACCGGCTGAGAACCGGTTCCCCGCAGTAAAACTTTCTCCATCCTGCGGGATGACCGACCACTGCGCGGGCATCGACATCGTCACGCCGTTGAGCGGAGAAACGGGGATCAGCCGTTCCTGCCAAGCATGAAGGATGAAAGCGGAGATGAGGGTCAGAGCCAATCCAACGCCAAGAACCCATCCTTCATGCCTTGTCCTCCGATCTCCCTGATTCACCTTGAGAATCACCCCGTCCCGCCGGATCAGGAGGATAAGCACAAGGAAGATGGCCAGGACGGCGGCTGCGGAGGGAATCATCCCAATCAGGTAATTGACCCTGAACCCCTGCCGGACAAGCACGGCAGGCAGCATCTGCATGATGCCGCTCAACAACCCGAGGCAAACGAGGTACAAGGGGAGGCGCCATCTGGGCTGCCTGCTGAAAACGGCCAATCCGAGCCAATACCCGCCCAGGCCGCCCAGGCTCGCCTGGATGAGGGACGTGATGGCCATTTGCGGCACAGCCGCAGAAAGGAGGGCTCCACCGGCCGATGCGACATAGTCCAGGTTCATCATGGCAGAAAATCCTAGGCCAATGGCTGATCCATACAGGATGCCGTCGGTCTTTTCATTGAAGGCCTCATGCCGCATCATCCCATACCTAAGTGCCATGAGCTTCAGGATCTCCCTCAGCACCACCATCAGCAGGATGCCGGCGTATGCGGACACGGACCTGGGAAATCCCGAGACAGGTTCCACGGCAGGGAATGCAGCCAGCAGCGGAGAAAAAACACCTTTCTGAACCAAGGCGCCCAGTACGGCCATCTTGAGAATCTGCTCTTTCGGTTCCGGTTCCACCCGATCCAGTCCATAGAAAAGCAGCAGCCAGATGACTGGCGGCAGCAAGGCTGCCGCGGCTGAAACGCCTGTCCGGACATCGGGGTTGGCCGCTGCCCCGAAGAATTGTTCGAACAGGGTGGCCAGAACGGCTATAAGGACAAGGGCGACCAAGAGCAGCAGGCTGGAAAGCCAAACGCCCCGACGGTTCCGTATCATCTCCATGAACAGCCTCCTCTGCTGCGATGCGATGGCAACCACCTGTCAGCCATGCGCAGCCTACCTCAGAACGACTGGATTACTTCCATAATCAGAAGGGTGATGTCGTCATCCATGGAATCCATGCCCGTAAAGGCGCGGACATCGGCAAGAACCCGCTCGGTAAGGGCATCCGGTTCCATGCGCGCGCACCTGCGCAAAACGGAGGAAAGACGTTCCAAAGCATACATTTCACCTGTTGCAGACCTGGCCTCGGTCAATCCGTCCGTATACAGCACCAGCTTGTCTCCGGGAAACATCAGAAGCTGGCGGTTTTGATATTGGGGATTCATGAATTCACCCAATTTGCATATGGCGGTGCCTTCGGACTCCAGCATCTGAAGGGAGCCGTCCGGGCGGATGAGGACGGGCGTCGTGTTCAGGCCGCCGCTCGCGTAAGACAGGATGCCGGTCTCCATGTTGTAGACCCCGTAGATGAGCACCATGTAATGCTCATCCTGGAAATTGGCCGCGTTGAAGCTGTCATACAGGTGTTTCAGCACGAAGGACGGCAGGATGACGCCTGCCCCGCGAGGCTCGTCCTGAAGGGACTGGACGCTCTGGAATGCGAAAACCGTGAGCATGGCGGCGGACACGCCATGACCCGCAACATCGCCAATGCAGATCCCAAACCGTTTCGCATCGATCCGGAACACGTTGTAGAAATCTCCGCTGAGTATTTCAGCCGGAAAATATCCCACTGAAAAGCGAACTGATTCCCCTTGGGGAAGGGCCGCCGGCAGCATGGAACGCTGAACGTCCCTGGCCAGTTCCACATCCGCGACAAGGCGATCGTTCATATGCGTCAGCTCTGCAGTCCGTTCCTCGACCTGTTTGTCCAGATCATTCGCATATTGGTTCAAAGTGTCTTTCGCCTCGGACAAAAGCAAATACGGGCGACGGACACCATGAATGTAGAAAACATCAAAGAGCAGCGCCAAACCGACAAGTTTGAGAAGCAGCGCGATATCCGTGACATAAGGAGTCTCTGTTATGATGGAAAGGCTCAGAATCTCACTGTTCATGAGCAGCGTGAAGGAGGCTGCCATGATGATGTGCAGGCGATCCGGATAGGCGCGGTAATTGAAGAAAGTCACAACCATGGCTGCGGCAAGCAGAAGGATGGTACCCCCCTGGATGTAGCGGAGGGTGACGAAGGGATCACTCCCGACCGCGTGCAGGATATCCCACGGGTTCCAGCCGATGAGCCAGATCAGGGGTACGACGATGCAGATGTCGATGAAAAACCAAAAGAGCGTTTTCACCGGCACCTTGCGGAATTCAGAGACATTGCAGACCATCAGGAGTCCCAGGGCGCAGACAAATCTGGATACGACAAGGAAAATGTCGGAACGCAGTGAAATGATTGCCGGATCCGGAAAAAGCATGAATCCCGTGAAGCCGGTCAGAAAAACCGCATCGAGAATCCCCGTGATGAAGAAAGTGTACCCGACCGTCAGAAGCTTCGTGTTCGGCACATACCGGTAGGTATAGACGCCCATCAGGAAGACGGAAAGGTAGATGAGGATGGACATCAATTCAAGAAGAAAGTGTATCGACTTGTCATAAAACTGATAAGCCCTGAAGCCTGCTCCTTGCGTAAGTTCAATATTCAGAGCGAACCAGACTGTGAAGATGCCCAGTATGACGGCAAGTAAAAAAAGACACCAGCCAATAGTGTCGAACTTCACATTCCTTCCAGCGACTTGGATTCTCATGGTTTCCCCCGCGCAGCATTTTCTGTGCTGCGATCAGAACCATGATACCATAATGAAGGTATAAGTGCCAATGTTGGTTAATATTTCCATGTATGGACTTCGGCTTTATTTGCGTCTATTTCGATCTGTTTCAGCTTATTTCAGTCTATTTCGGCATATTTTTGTCAATTTCGGCATATGTCGCTCCATTTTGGCCTATTTCGATCCTGCGAACGAATGAATGAGGCTGATGGCCGTCGGCCCGAGCAGCACGATGAAGATGACCGGAAAGATGAACACGACCATCGGAATCATCATCTTGATGGGCGCTTTCATTGCTTTTTCCTGAATCCTTTGTTTCCTGTTGCTCCGAATCTGTTCGGACTGTATGCGCATGACCCGCCCGAGGCTGGAACCGAGCTGATCGGCCTGGATGACGGCGTTGATGAAACTGCGGAAATCCGGTACGCCGATTCGTTCCGTCATCTGGTACATGGCGTCCTTCCGGGTTTTGCCGATCTTGATCTCCTGAAGAAGCACCTTGAATTCATCCGACAACGTTCCGGGCATCTTTTCAACCACTTTCGAAAGCGCGGCGTCAAAACCCAGTCCGGCTTCCACGCTGACCATGAGGAGGTCCATCACGTCCGGAAGCGCTTTCAGCACGCTTTTCTGGCGTCCCCGAATTTTCCCGTTCAAGATAAGGTTCGGTATCATCACGCCCATCATGCAGACTGCCACCGCCATGAGGACCGTCTTTCCGATATCGGCCTTCGCCTGCCACATCAGGAACAGGAGCAGCAAGGGAAGCACAACGACGGCAACCGCCTGGATGCCGAACCAGTTCTTTGCACTCCATCCGTATGGACGTCCAGCCATGATGATCTTCTTTTCAAGGTTGTTCACCATTTCCGCCGGTGCCATGCGCATCAAGGCTTTTCCGATGCCGTCAAGGGCCGGTTTGATGACGCGGTCGGAAAAGCTGCGGTTGAACACCTCATCCGCTGCGGGACCCGTGTCATTCCGGATGCTGACAAGACGCACCTTCACATTGCCCTGGGTCTCCGAACCGCGGTTCAGCAGCGAATACAGGAAAAAACCTAAAGGGATGAACAGGGCCAGCAACAGGATTGGACTCACAACTCTACCTCCGGGTGAAACGACAATGCGGTCTGCCATGCATGAAGGCATGGTTCCTTTATAACTTTCCCCGACAAATGAAAACTACACTTCGACATTGACGATCTTATTCACGAAGAAAAAACCTATGGATTCAGACAAGATGGAAATGCCAATCAGGATGTATCCAAGCGGATCCGTGAAAAGCAGCATCATCTGGCTTGGGCTCATCGCAAACATCATGCCGCCGAGAACGAGCGGCAGTCCGCCGATAACCCAGCCCGACATGCGGCCCTGCGCCGTCAGGGACTTGATTTCGCCTTTCATCTTCACCCGCTGGCGGATGGTCGAGGAGATGCTGTCCAGAATCTCGGCCAGGTTGCCGCCTATCTG
>CAZFWQ010000269.1:0-3396 GCA_964522755.1 uncultured Oscillospiraceae bacterium
TGCGGACGATGACGTTGATTTTCGGCACGGTAGCCTCCGAAAAGGCATAAAGCAGTTTCGCGCCGTGGCGGATGATTCCGCTGTGTTCCTGCTTCAGTCCAGGCAGGTAACCGGGCACGTCCGTGAAGGTGACAAGCGGGATGTTGAATGAGTCGCAGAAACGGACAAACCTTGCCGCCTTGTCAGAGGAGTCGACGTCAAGGACACCGGCGCTTGAACTGGGCTGGTTTGCCACGATTCCGACGGATTTGCCCGCGATGTGTGCAAAACCGACAAGGATGCTTTTGGCGAAATGGCTGTGCACCTGCAGGAATGCGCCGTGGTCGACAACGCTGCCGATGAGGGCCGTCATGTCGTACGGCTTGTTCGGATCGTCCGGGACGAACGTGTTCAGTTCCGGGCACATGCGGTTGGCGTCGTCGGATTCATCCGCCATTTCCGGATCCTCCAGGTTGTTGTCCGGCAGGAAACCGAGCAGCAGCTTGATTTGTCCAAAGCACTCTTCTTCACTGTGGCTTTCGAAATGGGCAACGCCCGACACGGTGTTGTGCACGTTGGCACCGCCCAGTTTTTCGAATGTGACGTCTTCGCCGGTAACGGCCTTGATGACCTGGGGACCCGTGATGAACATATGACTGGTCTTGTCGACCATGAACACGAAATCGGTGATGGCGGGTGAATAGACGGCGCCTCCGGCACAGGGGCCGAGAATGACGGAAATCTGAGGGATGACGCCGGAAGCGAGGGTGTTGCGATAGAATATGTCTCCGAACCCGGCCAGCGCGTCGAGACCTTCCTCGATGCGGGCCCCGCCGGAATCGTTGATGCTGATGAACGGGGCGCCCATCTTCATGGCCATGTCCATGGCCTTCGTGATCTTGCGCGCATGCATTTCACCCAGGGAACCGCCGATCACGGTGAAATCCTGGGAAGCAGCATAGACCAGGCGACCATTGACCGTGCCATAACCGGTGATTACGCCGTCGCCGTCCGTCTTCTTCTTCTGCATGTCAAATTCCGTGCTCCTTGTTTCTATGAAAGCATCAAGTTCCACAAAACTCTCGCTGTCCAGAAGCATTGACAAGCGTTCCCTTGCTGTCTTTTTGCCGCCTTCGTGCTGCTTTGCGATCCTGGCCTCTCCGCCGCCCTGCTGCTGCAGTGCCCTGCGGGCCAAAAGTGCGTTGATCTTGTCCAGAGTTGCCATTCATTCCACCTCGTGATCCTTCGTTCGGTCATTCGCAGATTATGAAAGGTACCTGAGTACTGTCTGCATCACCCTCATGGATGGCATTGCCGCATCGCAGCCCCGCCTGGATTGCATTGCAGAACCGTGAATTTCCGGCCATCGCCGCAGGGGCAGGGCGATTGAAGGGTCGTGACGGATGATGGCCGAAGTCATAGTGACATGTCCAATAGTATATATGAAAATACATTCGCCTGCAATCCGTGATCTTGACATGCGATCTCGACTTGTGTGTGCTCTCGCGCGCCGACCCCGGCAAGGCTGATCGCGGAACAAACGCCTGCCCGACGGTGGGGCGTGAGATAGCCAAAACCGCCGCAGGCGTGCCTCCATGCCGATGACATGAAGACCGGTTCCGTGGTATGATGGGTATCATAAGTGAAAAGAGGCAAGATTATGAGAAGGTTCCTGAACCGTATGAAAAAACCCCTGGCCCTGCTGTTGGCCATCATTTTCCTGCTCACGTCGGTTTCATTCATTTTGCCGGCGCTGATGAAGTGAGCCGGTGGGATTTCCGTTTAGCCATGTTGCCGCTCCTTACGGACAAGGGAACACAGAAAAGTAACGACGGGTTTTGGCGATGTCGCTTTCAATCTGCTTCATCAGCGATTCACGGCTGTCGAATTTTTTCTCGCCGCGGATCCGGCTGACGAACGACACTTCGATATTCTGCCCGTACAAGTCTCCACGGTAACCCAGCAGGTGGCTCTCGATACTGAAACTCCCGTCATCACGCACCGTCGGGGCAAGGCCGATGCTCGTCACGCTGTCATGCCATGTCTGCCCGACGCGGGTCCGGGTGATGTAAACACCGAAGGCCGGCATCACCATGTCCGGATCCGGATACAGGTTCGCAGTGGGAAATCCCAATTCCCGGCCAATGCGCCGCCCGTCAGCCACGCGCCCCGGTATTGAAAAATGGCGTCCCAGCAGATGGAAGACGCGCTCCATGTTCCCTTTCTGAATATAGGACCGAATCAGCGTGCTGCTGACAATCTCCGTGTTCACCCTCACCGGCGGGACAACGATGACCCGGAAGCCGTTTCGCTCGCCCATCCGGCGCATGAGATCCGTATCACCCTTGCCCAGGTAGCCGAAGCGATAATTGAATCCCACCACGACAAGCCGCGCGTGGAGTTTTTCAAGCAATATCCGCTCCACAAAGGATTCTGCAGACAATCGCGAAAAAGCCTCGTCAAATTCCTCAAGGCAAAGCCAGTCCAGGTCCAGGCGCGAAAGGATTTCCTCCTTGTGCTGCAGCGATGTGATCAGCGGCTGGTATAAATCCTTTCGCAAAATGTGATCCGGATGCTTGGTAAAAGTGAAGACGGCCGGAGATAGTCCGCTCATGCGGCTTTCGTAAATGAGCGTGTTCAGGAGGGCCATGTGGCCGATGTGAAGGCCGTCAAAATTGCCAAGGCCCACGCCGCTCTGTCCGGTGAGTGCGTCCATCTGCGAAGCGTCAACTGTCTTCATGCACATCCCTCCTGAATTCACGCGCCATACTCTGTGCATCATTCGTCCTGCAGCTGTCGAAAGAGTCGGAACCCGGCAGCAGGTACGACGCCCGCGATTGCTTCCGGACGACCGAGTCCCAGAAAACGGCTGCCCGTGTAGACACGGAAAAAATCCGGTTCCCGTTCCCGGATTTCAGCAGGCACCTCAGTCGCCATCAAGGCTGCCCCTGTTTCCTCATCGGGCTCCATGCGGATTTCCCCGACAAGGGAAAGTGGCACGGTCTGACCGTTCATCAGCCGGGCGGCCGTGCCGGGATCCGTGCAAACAGCCGGGATTCCTGCGAATGCCCTGTCAACGGGGATGAGGAGCTGCCCGACGGTCCCGTCGGCCGCCGCCTGCGCCAGCTGTTCCAGCGAGACGGCATCCCCGAGCCTGAATGGACCGGACCTCGTCCGGATCAGGAAAGACATGTGTCCTCCGCAGTCCAGCATCATCCCGATGTCGTGGCACAAGGTACGTATGTAGGTGCCCTTGGAACAGGTCACATCCAGCAGAACGCGGATTCTGTCCGCATCCCGGCGGATGGTCAGGGGTTCGCACCTGGAAATGCTGACAGGGCGGCATGCCCGTTCAACAACCTTCCCCTCGCGGGCAAGCTCGTATAATTTTCTTCCGTCCACTTTCAGGGCGGAATA
>CAZFWQ010000269.1:3406-3670 GCA_964522755.1 uncultured Oscillospiraceae bacterium
ACAGCCTCGAGAATCCGTTCATCCGGCATGCAGGGTACAACCGAGCGGAGCACGCTTCCCGTGGCGTCCTGGGTATCGGTTTCAATCCCCAGGCACAGTTCCGCCCTGTAGTCCTTGTCTTTTTCCGTCAGAACCTCTACAGCGCGCGTGGCTTTGCCGACACAAACGACAAGTACCCCGGCGGCATCCGGATCGAGGGTTCCCGTGTGACCGACGCGGCGTGTGCCCGTCCAGCGCCGAATCAGGGACACGACGTCGAAAGAA
>CAZFWQ010000269.1:3680-5243 GCA_964522755.1 uncultured Oscillospiraceae bacterium
ACTGCGATCTCGCACCATGGCGATCACCTCATCCAAACTGCCCTCCGTGCTGAATCCGGAAGCTCTTACGTGGCCGCCCCCGCCAATGGTCTCGGCAATGTCCGCCACATCGACGCAAACGTTCGAACGCAGGCTGCCCTTCAGTTTTCCAGACTGGTCCTCCCTGACGAAAAGGGACACTTCCACTCCCTCGAGGTTGCGGCCGATATTGACCATCCCCTCGAAATCGTCGGATTCACCTCTCGCCTCGCGGATGTCTTCAAGCCGCAGAAACGAGACAGCAAGCAATCCGTCCTCATAGACCCGCATATGGTTCATGACCTGCTTCATCAGGAGCATCTTCGACATCGGGATCGTGTCGAACACGCGTTTTGCCGCATTGTTGCTGTCGATGCCGTACGCCATCAGGATGGCGGTTATCTGGTGGGTGCGCGGGGTCGTGTTCGTGAAGCGGAATCCCCCCGTATCGGTGAGGATCGCGGTGTACAGGCAGAGTGCGATGTCGCGGTCGAGAGGAATTCCCATGAGCGCGAGCAAATCAAATACAATCTCACCCGTGGCGGCGGCGGTGGTGTCAACATGCGATATATCTGCGGTTATGCGGTTTGTCGCATGATGGTCGATACTCAGGCGGAAGGCGGCCTGCCGGTAAACCGGCTCGCGGATGCCCAGACGCGCCAGGTCCCCGTTGTCGACATTCAAGGCGACGTCATACGACGAAGCCGCCGCTTCACGGATGAAGCCGCGTCCCGGCAGGAAGTCAAGCGACCTTGGAACCTGCTCCTCAAGAAGCACGTCCACGGCTTTTCCGATCGACGCCAAGCCAAGGGCCAGCGCAAGTGAAGCGCCCAGCGCGTCCCCATCCGCATTGGAATGCGGCAGGATGGCAATGCTGTCCGATGAGGCCAATCGCTTCCCGATTTGCATGAGCAGTTCAGGATTCATCTGTTTCACCTGAGTCATCCTGCGGGTCGGACGGCTTTTCATCCGCCGCATCCGCCTTCGCGGCATCCGCCGTATCCGCCTTCGCAGCCGCGGCGTTCTGGGATGCCATTGTGTCCGATATCAATTTGCTGATATGCATGCCGTGTTCGATGGAATCGTCCAGATGAAAGTGAAATTCAGGCGTAAAGCGCAGTTTGACGCGCTGCCCGATTTCATGCCTGATGTACCCGGAGGCCGACTGCAAGGCCTTCAGTGCCCCGAGCTTCTGCTCTTCCGTGCCGAGTACCGATACGAACGACTTGGCGTGCATTAGGTCCTTTGTAACGCGCACGCTGGTGACGGATACAAAGGGCGGAAGACGCGGGTCCTTGATGTGGTTCTGGATGATGTCGGATAATTCCCGTTTGACCTCTTCCGATATCCTGTCGATTCTGTCCATTGGATTTCCGCCTTTCTGTCGGCAGGACGGACAAATCGCCCCTGCCCGATAGGGTAGGGGCGATTTCACGGTTCCTGCCCGCTGGGGTGGGGGCGATTTCACGGTTCCTGCCCGCTGGGGTGGGGGCGACGTAAAGGTTCCTGCCCCGTATGGTCCGGCAACTCATTGGATTCCTCTTT
>CAZFWQ010000270.1:0-1080 GCA_964522755.1 uncultured Oscillospiraceae bacterium
TATTCTGCCTGGTGGTGACCGGCGACTTGCTGCCGTATAATGGAATGGCGGTCGCGACATGGTACGGGCAAGCCCGCTCATGCGACAAGGAGGCAACATGCCGAAGAACATTCTTTTCATCACCAGCGATCAGCAGCATTGGATGACGCTGGGATACCTGAATCCCGAAGTGAAGACACCAAACCTGGACCGGTTGGTCGAAAGCGGGATGACGTTTCACCGCGCTTACACGGTGAACCCGACCTGTACCCCGACACGGGCCAGCTGGATCACCGGCCTTTATCCGAGCCGTCACGGCGCCTACAGCCTGGGAACAAAACTTCCGGAAGAAACCCTCACCATCGGTGACTGCATGGGCCAGGCCGGCCTTTTCGCGGGACTTGTCGGCAAAGCGCACTTCCAGCCACTCAAGGCTACTGCAGAATATACATCCATTGAGGCATACCCCGTTTTACACGACTTGGATTTCTGGCGTGGCTTCTCGGGTCCCTTCTATGGATTCGAACATGTTGAGCTTGCGCGCAACCACACGGACGAAAGCCATGCAGGCCAGCATTACGCGCTTTGGATGGAAGAGAAGGGTTATCCGAACTGGCGCGACTTCTTTTTGCCCAACAGCCCGGGTTTCCGCCTGCCCGGAGATGTCCTTGCCGATTCCCCTCATCGTGAAAGAACATGCGGGCAAGCCTGGGAGATTCCCGAGGAGATCCACTACAATGCCTGGATTGCCGAACGGACGAACGCCCTGATGGCCGATTGCGCCCGATCGGGCCGTCATTTCTTCCTTTGGGCCAGTTTTTTTGATCCGCATCCGGAATACATGGTGCCGGAGCCCTATGCGAGCATGTATGATCCGGCCGCGGTCACCGTGCCGTCTCATACCGCCGGAGAGTTCGATGACAAGCCGCCCTATTTCAAGGAGGCGCTCAAATCGGATCCGGACTTTTCAAAGTATGCGGAAGTGGACGGAAATGGCATACACGGGGCTGGATCACATCTGAAGACACGGGAAGACAAGGCCAAGGACATCGCAATGATGTATGGCATGGTGACCATGCTGGACAAATATATCGGCAGGAT
>CAZFWQ010000270.1:1090-5243 GCA_964522755.1 uncultured Oscillospiraceae bacterium
GACAGCACGGCCTGACTGCGAAAGCCATCCATCATTATGAGGACTTGCTGCGGGTGCCTCTCATCGTCCGGTGTCCCGGGGTCATTCCGGCCGGAGTGATGAGTGACGCGCTGCAATCCACTGTGGATTTGGCACCGACTTTCCTCGGCATGCTTGGCCTGCCAATACCCCGGATAATGCAGGGTATGGATGAGGGCGCCGTTTGGCGCGGAGAATCACCGGAGATCAGGGACCATGTGATCGTGGAGAACCGGCACCAGCCGACTGCCATGAACTTGAGAACCTACATAGGCAAGCGTTACAAGATGACTATCCACTATCAGCGCGACTATGGAGAGTTGTACGATTTGGAGGCGGATCCTGGAGAACTGGTCAACCATTGGAATCATCCGGACTATGCCACGATAAAGGCCGACCTTCTGCTGAAGTTCCTATATGGCGAAATGGCCAAGGAGCCAGTGCCAATGCCCCGGATCGCAGGTGCCTGATTTTGCGGAACTGTGCGGCTGTCCACGCGCCAGGAATCCTGAGCCTATCAGGACAGGGTCCGGCCTATATTTTTGTGTCATAATATAGATACTCTATTGACACAACATGTCTTTGTGATAGTATAAGGCTGCAAGGAAGGAGGACCAATCCATGAAAGACTATTCAGAGCATTCACCGAGCAATCGTTTTTATTCGGGTGCTGAAAAGAAAATCGGTATTATGATTAAAGATAAGCCATATTTCGTGAAATTCAGAAAAAACTCACCCGAAGGATATAGATTCAGCCATGTATCCGAGTATCTTGGAAGCCATATTTTTTCTGACTTGGGCATATCTGTTCAGGAAACCGATTTAGGGATGTATGACGGCAAAGAAATCGTATTGGTTCGTGATTTCTTGGAAAAGGACGAAGTCTTTGTCCCTTTCAACGGCGTCGGTGACAGTTCCCTTGATGAGGACAAAGAAAAATATCAATATGAATATGATGATATTGTCGAGATGCTTCAAAGCAATATCAACCTTACAAATGTAATGGAAACCATTGATTGTTTCTGGAATATGTACATAGTTGACGCCCTTCTCGGAAACTTTGATCGGCATGGCAGCAACTGGGGCTTTATCAAAAAGAATAACACCTATCGAATGGCACCTGTATTTGACAATGGGTCCTGCCTGTTTCCACTTTTGAACACCGATGGAAAAATGGATGAAGTATTGTCTTCGGAAATCGAAATGGACAAACGTATTTTTACCTTTCCAACTTCTCAAATCAAGTTGAACGGCAAAAAAAGCTCCTACTTCGAGATAATAAGCAGTTTGTCTTTCCAGGAATGCAATAACGCGTTGACAAGGATTGTGGAACGATTTGACATGGATAAAATTGAAAAGTTGATTGAAGGCACCAGGTTTATTTCAGAAAAGCGAAAAGAGTTTTATAAAACAATGATTCAACAAAGGTTTGATAAAATACTGCTTGCATCTTATCGAAGAATAAAATAACAGGAGGCGAAATCTCGTGTCAAATATATTTACGACACCGTTGACTGGCAGGGTTGCCTATCGCAATGCCGGAATCATAAAGGCTGTCGGACAATATGGGGAAAAGATCAGTGTCGGCAAAATTGAATACCAGCATTTTGATGATGAAAGCTATCAATACATTATATCGCCTTTTTGGGATATCATTGACGGCTTGCCTGCCAATGTCTTTGCCGGGGTTCCGGGCATCAAGATGGAAAAGCGGTTGGCGTCATATTACAGAGTAAATTATGAACCGGTGTTCATAACGGAAAGAACCCCATCAAAGAATCGCGAGGATCTATGGGAGCTGTTGGAAAGCGTAGGGCTTGATTATTATGACCGCTTGGAGTGGCTTATTCGAACACCGCTGAGAGCGGCCAATGACAATCTGATTGTGGAACGCATGAGAGATACCAAGAAGATTATTGATTTCAATCGTTCCCGAAAAGAAGTAAATCTATTGCAATACGGCGATGAAGTCATTGTTGACAGTATTCAGGATTTCGGCGGTACGCACGGCAGCCTGACACAAACACTTGCAAAGGTTTTGTTTGCAGGCGCAGATATTTTGGTGAAGGCAGAAAACAGGGCATTTTCCAAAACCGAGCGTTCGGCATTAATTCCATTTGTGATTGCCGAATATCATGCTGTGGAGCATGAACGTAAAAGTCTTCAGGAAAAAGGAATATTGGCGGCAAGAAGCGAGGGAAAGTATAAGGGTAGAGCAAAAACTGCAATCGATAACGTGAAGCTCAAGGAAGCCTTGGAGAAATTCAAAACAAAGCAAATAACCATAGAGGAAGCGATGTCATTTTCCGGGATATCCTCCCGCTCGACCTTTTATCGCCGCATAAAGGACATATGAAAGATTTTACGTCATCTAAATCAGTGAGTACCATTCGCATAAACAAGAACTGCTTAACAAAGTCATTAGGACTATTCAGTGGATTTACAGACCTTTGAGAAAATCTTTCATGACAGTCGTGCATCATTGTTCGAATACCAAATTGCAGCCTGTATCACTTTTTCTGTCTCTTCCCGTGGAAGATTCATGAAGGCAAGCATTTTTTCCCCCTGAAGCAAATAAGGTGCAGCCTTTAGCTTTGGAACATCTTTTGCGGCCCTTTTGTCATAGACTATCGAGTACATTGCCATTTTTATTCCGGTGAACTACTCAGGCTCGTGTTACATCAGAGATTCATACGCTCCCCGACTCATCTCACGCTTATTTTCAACACCCCGTCCTCAACATCCACATGGACCTCGCTGCCTTCCCGCACCTGATTGTTTATCAGCATTTTACCTATTTCCGTTTCAAGGAACTTCTGCATGTACCGTTTCACAGGACGCGCACCATAAACAGGATCATAAGCGCTCTGAGCCATGTGCTCTTTTGCGCAATCCGTGACTGACAAGGTGATGCGCCTGTCATCGAGTCTCTTTTGAATGTCATTCAGCGCAAGGCCAATGATTTTGACAATTTCCTCCCTGCTCAGCGGTTTGAAAAGGACGATCTCATCCACGCGGTTCAAAAACTCCGGCTTGAACTGCCGGTTGAGTTCCTTCAGTACAATGTCTCTGGTTTTCTCGCTGATTTCCCCGTTCGCCCGGATGCTGTCCAGCAAATACTGGCTTCCGATATTGGAAGTCATGATGATGACGGTATTCTTGAAATTGACTGTCCGACCCTGGCTGTCGGTGAGACGGCCGTCATCCAGAAGCTGCAGCAGCACGTTGAAGACCTCCGGATGCGCTTTTTCAATTTCGTCGAAAAGGATGACGCTGTATGGCTTTCTCCTGACCGCCTCGGTCAGTTGTCCGCCTTCGTCGTAGCCCACATATCCCGGTGGTGCACCGATGAGTCGGGCTACGGCATGCTTCTCCATGTATTCGGACATGTCAATCCTGACGACATTGTCGTCGCTGTCGAAAAGAGCCTCCGACAGCGCTTTTGCCAGTTCGGTCTTGCCAACGCCCGTGGGACCCAGGAAGATGAAGGAACCTATGGGCCTGCGGGGATCTTTCAAGCCCGCCCTGGCACGGATCACCGCGTCGCTTACCGCCGTCACGGCCTCATCCTGGCCAATGACGCGCCTGTGCAGGACCTCACCCAGGTTCAGCAGCTTCTCGCGTTCATTCTCCACCAGCCTTGTGACGGGGATGCCGGTCCACTTGGCCACGATTTCGGCGATCTCCTCCTCCGTCACTTCCTCTTTAAGCAATACGGACTCATTTGATTTTCTCCTCTGCTTCTCCATTTCCAGATTCCGCTGCAAAGAGGGCAGCGTACCGTGCTTCAACACAGCCAAGCGGTCAAGGTCATAGGCTCTTTCTGCTTCTTCAATCTGCCTTCTGATCTCTTCAATCTTTTCCTTCAAGTCCTTTTCCCGTTTGATGTTCTCTTTTTCCAGAGCCCACTGCGCTTTCATCCTGTCGGACTTTTCCTTCAGCGAAGAGATCTCCTGTTCCAGCACCGCCAATCTGTCCGCCGAAATCCGGTCATCTTCCTTCTTCAGGGCCTGACGTTCAATTTCCAGCTGCATGATGCGACGCAGGATTTCATCCAGTTCAGAAGGCATGCTGTCTATTTCGGTCCGAATCATCGCGGCAGCCTCGTCCATGAGGTCGATGGCCTTGTCGGGGA
>CAZFWQ010000271.1:0-3477 GCA_964522755.1 uncultured Oscillospiraceae bacterium
GCAGAAAACAGCAGCACGTTGCCCACGACCAGGTTGAATGCGAACAGGATGCCGTACAGCAGGATTTGCTTCCAGTATCCGCTTTTGGAACGGAAAGCGAACTTGCGGTTCATAAGGAAGTTCAGCCAGAAGACAATGCTGTAGACGCCGATGTTCACCGCCAGTTCCGGAAGGGGGAGCCATTTCCGGAAGAGCACGAAAAGAGTGTATTCGATGCCGAATGAGGTAAACCCGACCACAAGGTATCGAAGAAACTGGCCTATCGTCTCCGGAGACAATCTGGCGGCGATTCCCGGATATCGGCTCAGAAAGGCGTGAATGCGTTTTTCCATCATACTCACCATTGCCAGCGCGGCAGTATCCGCAGGCTGTCCAGCCAGGTGCGCGGGACCGGGATCCCGGACAACAGGGGATAATAGGCAACGAAAAAGACAACTGCGATGACAAGGACCACGTTGATGCTCTTCCTTTTCATGATGCCTTCTTTTTCAAGGAAGCGGAACAGGAATCCAGCCATCAAAATCAGGAAAGGCGTGCATGAGAAATAGTGATAGATGAAGGTCAGCTTCCTGGGTGAAAAGATCCATGGCAGATATTGGGACAAATATCCGACGACCGGGAACCAAAGCAGCCGGTTCGGCTCCCTGCCCTTTTTTCGGCCGGCCGTATGCTGATACAGCAGCATGATCAGCACGGAAAAGAATCCGACAAGTCCCGACCACCAGACAACCGGATTGCCCAATGATGCAATGGCCTCGTCATAGGGCGGGCTTAACAGCGCCGCGTCATAAAAGAAAATGGGCCTGAGGTCCAGAGGCCACTCATACCAGTTCGAATAATAGGGGTGCGGGGAAGAGACCCCGCTGTGATATTCGTACATGCCCTTTTGGGCTTGGATGACCCACGTGATGAATGGCGTGGCTTTGTCGTGATGGGGGACGGGCAGATAACTCAGCAGATAGACGAGGGCAGGCACCGCGATGAAAAGGATGATGCAGATCAGGCAAGTGAGATAAAGGTATTGGTCAATCCATTTTCCAATCCTCTGCATTTTTTCACGGGAACTGGCGCGTTCCCGTTTCTGGCTGCTCTTGAAGTCGCTGAATTCGAACGCGCGGGACATGAAGAACAGTACAGCCAACCCCGGGGCCGCATAGAAACCAATCCACTTCACAGCTCCGGCAAGACCGAGGAACAATCCAGACCAGGCAAGCGGAACGACGGATTTCCAGAATCCTTTTTCATATGCCTTCTGATCAAGGTAGACCAGCATGAAATAATATGAGGCCATGATGAAGATGAGCAGGTAGCTGTCCACCGTGCCGATGCGCGTCTGCGTGAAATGCATGAAGTCCGCAGCGAAGAAGATCGTGCAGAACGTGGCCCAGTATGAATCCCTGAAAAGGCGCTTCGCCATGGCGAACATCAGCGGCAGCATCAGGGCCCCGGTGATGGCCCCGAGCCAGCGCCATCCGAAGGGGGTCATGCCCATGATGGCGATGCCCACCTGCATGATGTCCTTGCCGAGAGGGGGATGGGTGTTTTCATAGATGATGGGCCAGTTCTTCAGCTGTTCCAGGGCAGTCCGCGGAAAGTACACTTCATCAAAATACGTGCTGTTCAGCACATTGGGACGATATGGAACAAGGTCCTGCTCATCGAAAAGGTTTTCCACCCCGGCTGCACCCGTGACGTCCGTGATGACAAAACCTGAAATCTTTTCCTTTCCATGAAAAAAGCCCATTTCCCGGTACTCTGCCTGCCAATAACCGGAGTTGCCGCCATCCGCCTTTTGTCCCTGTTCCTGTGCGGTGATGCGCAGGCGCGACGTGACAACGGCTTCCTGGCTGAAAAACCAGCGAAAGAGGGCGCCCATGTCTATTTTCGCAAATGGTGCGAATGAGCCGTCCTTATCCGCTTCCATGCTCAACGTGCCGAAACATCCCCATGCCGGGCCGAGTCCGCCGAAAAGCATGGTGCGGTCAATGGTGACTTCCCGTCCGAAATCAACGACAAACGAATCTCCTGTTTTATCGGGAACCCATCCGGTCTGGGGAGAGCGGAAGGCTCCCAGCCAGAACATGGCGACCGCCAGATAGACGGCCGTGATCATCCAGGCGCGTTTACGGTCCTTCAAGGTCATGCGGGCGGGATCCATCGAGAGTCCGGTCATTGAAAATCCGCCTTTCCAGATGTCATTGATCTTGAAATCAAGCATTCCGGCCCTCTGTCATTTTAAACCATCCGCACTTCTTCTGCAACAAGACCGAGACCCGGATTTATGTCAAATACGTTCATGAACTGTTCATAATATTTTCACCTCAAGGACATACCATCATTCCCTCGGTCGTGATACAATTATCTTGCAGGGTAAGATGTATTCCTCCTTTTTTTTGATATTCATCTTCATTCATCTGGGCATCGCGATCAAGCGGAATCATCATCATCATCCGGATCAGGTGTCCTTTTTTTGTCCTTTTTTTTCCTTTTTCCTTTCTGCCCTTGATTGGCATGCAAATAAGCCCTCGCCGCATGCGCATATCACCCTTCAACTTTTCCCCCTCATCTCTTGAGAACCAGCGAAATTGATGTTTTGCCCGTTTTGCGCTATGATGGATTCAGCCCGTCCGGCTCCGTTCCTGCGCGGAAATTCTGAAGGCAGCGCTCCCGGGAGCTTGTCCGAAACCGGTACGGCGGAGTGAATCCATGCGTTATGTCAGCACAAGGGGCGGAGTGCCCGCCCTTGAATCCATGGAAGCCATCAAAATGGGGCTTGCACCGGACGGAGGCCTCTTTGTTCCGGATGGTCCGGCATTCCTGTCCATGGATGAAATATCCTCGCTCACGGGCATGACCTATCCGGAACGCGCGGCCTTCATCCTGTCCCGTTACCTCACGGATTTCACACCTGCGGAAACGGCCTCATGCGTTGCGCATGCCTATGACGCCACGCGCTTTGAAAAGGGTCGGGTGGCTCCCCTCGTGCATCTGAACGACCGTTTGTCGGTTCTGGAACTGTGGCACGGGCCCACATGCGCGTTCAAGGACGTAGCCCTGCAGATCCTGCCCCGTTTCATGACGCAAGCCATGCGGAAAACCGGGGAAAACCGTGAAATCGTCTTGCTCACCGCCACATCGGGCGATACGGGAAAGGCTGCCCTCGAAGGCTTTGCCGATGTTCCCGGCACCCGCGTCATCGTCTTTTACCCGGATGAGGGCGTCAGCGAGGTGCAAAAAAAACAGATGGTCACGCAGGCCGGCGGCAATGTGCACGTGGTGGGGGTGAAGGGAAACTTTGACGACACCCAGGCCGGCGTGAAGCGCATGTTTTCCGACAACGCCATGGCGAACGCATTGCAGGCGAGGGAGATGGCCTTTTCGTCGGCAAACTCCATCAACTGGGGACGCCTGGTGCCCCAAATCGTCTATTATTTTTCCGCCTATGCGGACTTGTGCTCGGAAGGCCGCATCCGATGC
>CAZFWQ010000271.1:3487-4914 GCA_964522755.1 uncultured Oscillospiraceae bacterium
GATGCCATCAATTTCGTGGTCCCCACCGGCAATTTCGGAAACATACTGGCCGCATGGCATGCGTCAAAGGCGGGACTGCCCGTAAACCGGCTCATCTGCGCTTCAAACGGAAACAATGTCCTGACGGACTTCATCCGCACGGGGGTTTACGACAGCCGCCGCGCATTCCGGAAAACCGTTTCACCATCCATGGACATCCTCGTCTCCAGCAACCTGGAACGCCTCCTGTATGAATTGTCCGGAGAGGATGCCGCCCGCGTGTCTTCATGGATGGCCGATCTCTCCTTGAAAGGCTTTTACGATGCGGGTCCTGCGATGCGCGGCAAAATCGGGAAGATGTTCTTCGGCGGTTGGACAAGCGAAGAAGACACGCTGAGGACAATCGGGACACTCTGGCACAGCCGCGGCTATGTCGCAGATACGCATACCGCAGTCGGAATGAACGTATATGAGCGCTATGTCAGTGAATCCGGCGATCTCTCGCCCACGGTCCTGGCCTCCACGGCCAGCCCGTTCAAGTTCGCGAACAGCGTTGCGGGTGCCTTGTTCGGTCAGGAAGCGCTTTGCGGGCACGACGACTTCGATCTTCTGGAACTGCTGTCCGACAAGACCGGATGGCCAATCCCGGCAGGACTGGCCGGTTTGCGTGAACGTCCTGTTCTTCACGAAGAGATTTGCGCCGTTGAGGATATGGCGGCCGTCGTCTCAAGGCTGCTCGGAATCCGGGGTTTGCAGGAGGGGCATGGAAATGGCTGATAGGAACAAGGCCTTCGTCAAGCTGGAGAAACTGGTGCGTGACTGCACGCTGGAATCTCTTGCCTGTTCTGATAAAATAAAGGATATCAACATCTACTCTACCGACATAAACAGGCCGGCGCTGCAGCTTACGGGATTTTTTGACTATTTCGGCAATGACCGTGTCCAGGTAATAGGGAAGGTGGAAATGACCTTTCTCGACAAGCTGGACTCCCAGTCCCGCTATAATGCGCTATACGGGTTGTTCAGCCGCAAAATTCCCTGCGTCGTGCTGGCGAGGGGGATGGAGCCATACCCTGAAATGCTGGAACTGGCTATTCAATTCAATACGCCGCTGTTCAGGACATCGGAAACCACGTCCCGGTTTTCCAGCAACCTGATTTCACTTCTCAACATCGAACTGGCTCCCATGGAAACGCGGCATGGCGAACTTATCGAAGTCTATGGGGAAGGCGTCCTCATCCTGGGCGAAAGCGGCGTCGGAAAATCCGAAACCGCGCTGGAACTCGTCAAGAGGGGACATCGGCTGGTGGCGGATGATTTGACCGAAATCCGGCGGGTTTCCAGCAAGACCCTGGTCGGCACTGCACCTGAAATCATACGGCACCTCATAGAAATCCGGGGTATCGGCATACTTGACGTAAAATTCCTGTATGGCGTCGGGTCGGTAA
>CAZFWQ010000271.1:4924-5217 GCA_964522755.1 uncultured Oscillospiraceae bacterium
GAGCAATTCACCGAAATCCTTGGGATCAAGATTCCCTCGCTCACCATTCCCGTCAGGCCCGGACGAAACCTGGCCATCATCATTGAAGTGGCCGCCATGAACAACCGCCAGAAAAAGATGGGCTACAACGCCGCCCAGGTCTTCTCACAGCGCATCAGCATGCAGCAGGGGTTTCCTGTCGAGTAGGCCGGTTGAATGGCAGGTGAAAATCAGGAGAATATCAGTTTGAATGCCAGGTGCATACCGGGCAGTCTGGGCGGGGCTATCGCGATGAATGCAGGGGCATATGGCAG
>CAZFWQ010000272.1:0-229 GCA_964522755.1 uncultured Oscillospiraceae bacterium
CGGTTTTCAAAATCCTCAAAAACAATATCCGACATTCTGTTGAGGCCGGATTAAGGGGTTTCTGCGGCTGGTCAGACTGCTATCCCGCCGACAAGATGGGATTGTTCGTGGAGGGGGAACACACGTGGAACAGTTTAGGACGGTCGCTGAATGAAACATTCTGCGCTTACGCTGCAGGCATGGGGGTAAAAGAACCGCAGAAACAGGCCGAGGCCTATCGCCTGCTCGA
>CAZFWQ010000272.1:239-5215 GCA_964522755.1 uncultured Oscillospiraceae bacterium
GGAATCAGAAACAGCGTATGCATCGGACAGCCATTAGGTTCCTTCTCCAGATTCAATAATATGCTGGAGAGGATTCGAGACAATGACAAGGTGGACGAATTGATAATGTTGATGGTTGATGCGATGGAGGTTGATGATCTGCCTGTGCTTGAAAAATCTATCAACGATGTTGAGCAAGCCCTCGCTTTGGCGGATCCCAAGGATGATTTATTTGAACTGAGAGCAAGATATTTGAAGCAGGTATTGAAAGTCAGCATGTCAATCACAAGGGCGTTTTATATGAATTGCCGGGAAAAGTGCTGGGATTTATACAAAGGCGACTGGAATGATTTCCATGCTGAACTGAAATCCTTGTTGCATGCCGTCCGCGAAGACGCAACAGACGGCATTCCCCTGTATAATCGTCTGGTTAAATTGGAGAAATGGGGGAAGCTGGATTGCTCAAGGGTGGATCCGCTGAGATCCTTGGCGGATCTCGCAAAATCCATACAGGTGGAGAAAGTCAGAACATCCAGGGACTGATCGCTCCTTTACCTTTTTAAATGACAAAAAAAGAGATTCAATGAAATATACAGTTAAAGAAAACCTCGAGCTCCTGCTGGAACACTTGTGTTCCGTGCTCAGCATTGAAAGACAGACTGAAATTGATGACCTGTATATGCGGGTATTGACTTGGCAGCCGGTCAAACGCCTACCGGTGACCATGAAATATCCGCTTGATGAAAATTTCCCGTTCCAGGCATATCCTCATTCCGAGATCTACTCCTGCCCTGAGAAAATGCTTTTCAATGAGCTTGTAAATGCTTTCGGCTCCAGTATTGCCTGTCGCAACAATTTGAATGATGATCTTCCCTGTACAATACGGGCCAACTTCGGAACGGTTGTCATAGCATCAATGTTCGGCGCACATGTGGAACAGCATGAAAACAATCCTCCGTGGGTACTACATGATGTTTCACATGACCTGACACTTGAACAGGTCATTGACCAGGATCCTTTGGATTTCACAAGAGGATGGATCCCTCAGGTGATGGGACGGTATAAGTTCTATAGGGAAGTGCTTGCAAAATATCCAAAACTTAATCAGGTTATACGCATTGTCCTTCCAGATATGCAGAGTCCCTTTGACAACATTGAGCAGATTGTCGGAAGCAGTGTTTTTCTCGAGATTAACGAAAGCCCCGACATGGTTTCATCAGCACTTGAAACAATGGCATCCGCCCAGATTGGATTAGCAAAGCACCTTATGCCTTTTATCAGTGATGGCCCAGAAGGGTTTTCCCACCAACACGCGACTGCAATAAGGGGGAATATCCTGCTGAGGAATGATTCGGTAATAATGATGTCACCGGAAATGTATGGTGAAATTGTCGCTCCCCATGACGAACGGATTCTCCGGGAGATGGGAGGCGGAGGCATTCACAGTTGCGGAAAAATAGAACGGCACACAGATGCCTTTATGGGATTACCCTCGTGCCGTTGTCTCGATCTGGGACAGCCCGAACTCAACGATTTGGCATCCATATACCATGTGGCGACTGAAAAACATATTCCACTTATCCGGATTAGAGCTTCGGAAGAGGATTTGGTTTCGGGCCGTATCATGGATTTGTATAACACTGGCGTCAGTCTTGTTTGTAATACAAGCTCGATAACGGATGCCCGGCGGATCATGGATTCATATCTCAAGACAACCGGCCGTTGAATAAATATATTAACAGGAAAAATTGGATTATGAAGAACGTGGAATTTTCATTTCCTCTGCCGCGCACACATGCCGGAATTGCGATGGGCAATGGATTGTTTGGTGCTCTGATTTGGGGAAAAGACAGCATTAATATCACCATGAACCGGGCCGATTTCTGGGATCATCGCGGCGCACACCGTCCCACGGAAGGGGTGACGACATATGAAAACATAAAAAAATCATATAACCCCACTGACTGGTCTTGGATTCAGGATGTTTTTCCAGATAAGCCGAAACCTTCAGGCATCGGTTGTCCAGGCCGCTTGCCGTTTGGCCGCTTTGAAATGGAACTTAACCCTGGCTGTTTTCCGGTTAAGGGCGAACTGGATTTGACGAAAGGAACTGTCACTGTCTGGATCTCTGTGGCAGGAAAGAAGGTGAAACATCCGGTTCTCTTTGATTTGAGCGTAAGCCAGAATGTCTTATGGGTTCAGGATCCGAACGGCATGATTAGCGGCGTAAATGTTAAGACGGCATGGAATTGGGTTGGTACAGAGCTTAAAGAATTGGCGTTTCCTGAACCGATTTTGGTGGAGAAGCCTGACGCACGGGGATGGGCGCAGGAATGTCCGTCCGATCCCGCCATGGCGGCAATATGCCGGCATACAAATAATGAATATGTGATTGCGTTGGAAATGGGGAACGATGGGGGCAAGGCGATTGCTGCAGCCGACCGACTGGCGTTGCATACAGTAAAAAGAGGTATTTCATCAATACGAAAAGCCAATGAAAAATGGTGGGGGTCTTATTGGAAACGCATTCCTGCGATCACATTGCCCGATGAATTTTTCAATAAGTTTTACCTCTATTCCATATATAAGCTTGGAGCGGCAACAAATCCCCAATCCCGCTGGCCTGCAGGATTGCAGGGGCCCTGGGTGGAGGAATATCAGATGCCGCCATGGAATGCCGACTACCATTTCAATGTGAATGTCCAGCAGGTTTACTCCCTGGCTTTCGGTTCCAATCAGCTTGAACATATCATGCCGTTGTTCGACATGTTGGACTCCTGGCATGAAGTTCTACGACGCAACGCGAAGGTACTATGTGGAATTGACGATGGACTTATCATCGGAATGTGTGTGGATGACCGAGGAGAAATGTTGAGTTACGGTCCGGGAGTTTTTATCGACCATGCATGCTCAGGCTGGATGGCTCAAATGTTCTGGCAGTATTATCTTTACAGCGGCGATGTCAAATTCCTCAAGGAAAGGGCATATCCGTTCATGCATGGAGTCATGCGGGTCTTTGAGGAAATGCTCGAGGAAAAAGATGGACGACTTTCCATACCATTGTGCATTGCAGCCGAATACGGCAATGATATTTGGCCTAGGATGATGGGAAAGGATCCATCCTGGCAGTTGGCATGCATACACATGCTGGTCAATTCCCTGTCGGAGGCGTCGCGCATCCTGAAAAAACAACCACGCCCCATCTGGCGGACAATAAAGGAAAAATTGCCTCTTTACACACTGATCGGAAAGCAGGGCGAAGAGCATATTGCCGTCTGGGAAGGACAGGATCTGGATTTCTGCCACAGGCACCATTCACATCTTTCATGCATTTATCCTTTTGACTCTCTGGGTGAACTCACGCCGGAAAAACAGGAGATTGTGGAAACCTCAGTTGACCACTGGATATCCAAGGGGATGGGGCACTGGAGTGAATGGTGCATGCCGTGGGCCGCCATCATTCAGGCGCGCATGGGATTCAAAGATTCTCCATGGATGATTCTGCAGATGTGGAGGAAGTTATTTGTCAATGAAGGCATGGCAACCGTTTATACTCCGAGGTTTCGCGGACTGTCGGTCCATCGGAGCAGTCTGAAAGAACTGCGGAAGAAGCCTCTCGAAAAAACAGAGATAATGCAGTTGGACGGGACTATGGGCTTCTCCACAGCCCTTTACGAGATGCTTGTCCATACCAAGAGAGGCATTACCCACATCTTCCCCGGCGTGCCGGACGATTTGAAGGATATATCCTTTTCGAATATCCGTCTGCCCGGAGCATTCCTGATCGGTGCGGAACGGAAAGATTTCAAACTCAAGTCAATCAATGTCAAAAGCCTTATCGGCGGTGCGGTAACCATTCATGTGGATGGAAATCCTGCAATGACGCTAAGCAGGAACGGGAAAAAGAACAGTCCGGTTCAACTGCCGCTACGCCTGACCTGCAAATCTGGCGAAACATTGATTTTAACTCCTAGCTGAATAGATTTGACATTAACCAATAAGAAAACAAAGAAGGGAGAACAGATGAAAAGGCAAAACCGGTTTTTTAAAGTGATTATGCTCGCAGGATGTTTTGGAGCATGCGCCAGCATCTATGCCGAAACACTTCCGATAGTGGAGGGAAAATTTCTAGGTTTGTTTGGAAATCCCTCATCCGAGTATTCGATTTATGTGGAGGCCAAGACTCCGGGCACAGTTAAACTCGCGGCCGAGGAAATACAACGGGTGATCGCCGTTTCAACAGGAGTGAAACTGCCGATCGTAAACCAGCCGGCAACCCCAATGATCTGCATTGGCGACAACGCTTCGGCAAAAGAAGCCGGACTTCTGACCGGGAATATGGCGGATGACTCCTTTCAGATTCTCACGAAAAACCAGAATCTTTATATCGCCGGCAAGGACACGCCCGACAATTTCAAATGGAAAGGATGGGAAAGCCGCGGAACATTATTTGGAGTTTATGAATTCCTGGAAAGAGAAGTCGGAGTGCGCTGGCTCATGCCGGGCGATGTGGGAGAGGAAATTCCAAGCCTTGGGGAATTGACGGTATCGGAAATAGTCCACAAGGAGTCTCCGGCCTTCTTCTTCCGGTCATTGGTTGATATTCAGAATCAAATCCGCTCGCCTAACCCAAAAGACAATGGCCCCGAGCAGGTGGACAGATGGCTTCTCCGTCAAAAGTGCCCAAACGCATCAGACGGTCTCAAGTCTACGCGCGATAAAATTCAATATGGACACGCCTGGAGTCTTTACATCAATACGGAAGACCTGAAGGCGCATCCCGAGTTTCAGGCAGTGCGCGGAGGCAAGGACAAATTCTGCACGACCAATCCGGACGTGATCAAACTTTTTTCGAAACGGGTTATTGAATGGCTGGACAAGCATCCTGACAGCCGGTCCGCAGGCATATCTCCTGAGGACGGAGGCGATTTCTGCAAATGTCCCACGTGCATGGCCCTTACTACAAAAGACTGGCATGGCAATCTTTCCTATACCCC
>CAZFWQ010000273.1:0-5205 GCA_964522755.1 uncultured Oscillospiraceae bacterium
CAGGCGGAAGCCTGGCCGGAAATTGCGGCAGGCCGGAATGTGCTTGTCACCGCGCCAACAGGTGCCGGGAAAACATTGGCGGCATTCCTCGAAAGCATCAACCGCCTGTTTGAAGCCGGCTTGCGCGGGGAGATGCCGGAAGGCGTCCATGTCCTGTACGTATCGCCATTGAAAGCCCTCAACAATGACATCAGCCGCAACCTTGACCGCCCTTTGGCTGAAATACGTGCCATGTGCCTTGAACGGGGCATCCCGTTCCCGGAAATCCGCAAGGCTGTGCGCACGGGAGACACGCCGGATTCGGAACGGCAGCGCATGCTGAAAAAGCCCCCGCATATCCTCATCACCACGCCTGAATCCCTGTTCCTGCTGCTGACTTCCGTCAAGGCTTCCGTCATGCTCCGGAACGTACGGTATCTGATTCTTGACGAGATCCACGCCTTGATCGGATCAAAAAGGGGCGCGCATCTGTCATTGTCCATGGAGCGGCTGGCAGCTTCAGCTTCTCCGGGGCTGGTCAGAATCGGACTTTCCGCCACCGTGCAGCCGCTGGATGTGGCAGCGCTTTTTCTGGGAGGCATTTTACCTGACGGAACAATAAATCCGGTCTGCCTGGTTGCGCCTCCCCTCCAGAAGCTGAAGGATTTGCGCATCGAAATGCCTGTTGCGGATTTCAGATCTCTGGAAGCTGGAAGCGTGTGGCCGGAAATCTATGATACCGTGCTGCGCCTTGTGAAAAACCACACGGCCACCATCGTGTTTGTCAACAACCGGGCTGTGGCGGAAAAAATTGCGGCCAATGTCAATGACATGGCGGAAGCCGAATTATGCATCCCCCATCACGGAAGCCTTTCGAAAGAGAGAAGGTTCGATATCGAGGCACGTTTCAAGTCCGGAGACATCCGGTGCATGGTCGCCACAGCCACGCTGGAGCTTGGAATCGATGTCGGCCAGGTAGACCTGATGATTCAAATCGCCACCCCCATATCCATTTCCGGCGGGCTGCAGCGGCTTGGGCGCGCTGGTCACCGGCTCGACGCGGTAAGCCGGGGCCGCATCGTCCCGAAGACGCGCGGCGACCTGCTGAAGGCGTCCTTTGTGGCACGGGAGATGATGGCGGGCCGCATCGAATCCGTTCGCCTGCCGCGCGAGCCGCTGGATGTACTGGCACAGCACCTCGTCTCGATGGCCTGCGGCGGCCGGCAGCAGGAGGAAACCCTGCTGGGCGTGATTCGCCGGTCCGCTTCCTACAGGGATTTCAGGGAGCTAGACCTCCACAGGATCCTGTCGATGCTCGCCGGAGATTACGAGCACCGTGAGGATATCCCGGCGAAACCACGTCTTTCGTGGTACCGGATCCATCATGCCGTGGAGGGAACCCCTTACAGCAGGATGCTTGCCATCAGCGCCGGCGGCACCATTCCTGACAGAGGGGTGTTTCCCGTCGTGCTGTCGGACGGGCAGACCCGGGTAGGCGAACTAGACGAGGAGTATGTCTTCGAGTCCAGGCAGGGAGATGTCTTCATGCTGGGAAACTCGCCGTGGCGCATGGATCGGATAGACAAAAACCGCGTGACCGTGTCTCCGGCCCCGTCGGCCCGCGGCGCCGAAACCCCGTTCTGGAAAGGGGATGGGCTTGGCATGCCCTACACCCAGGGGATTCGTTTCGGCGCGTATCTCCGTGAAATGGAAGAACAGCTGGAAAACGGAGTTCTCGTGTCCTGGCTGATGGATGGCGGCCTGATGGACGAGACTGCTGCGGTGAACCTCGAGCAGTACCTGTCGGATCAGCGCGATGCCACCGGCGCATTGCCCCATGACCGGCGTATCGTCGTGGAAACGCTGGCGGACGGGGACGCAGGCGTATCCGTAATCATCCACGCCCACTTCGGGGGTCGCGTGAACGCCACCCTCGAGGCGCTTCTGAGGCAGGCCGTGGAGGAAACACTGCGAGTTTCAACCTATACCACCCATACGGACGAGATTATCCTGCTGTACCTGTACGGTGTGCCGGACGAAGTGCCATCCCTTTTTTCCCTGCTGTCCGCAGAACGCGTGGAGGAGTCGCTGCTCCGCGTCCTGCCCGGAACGTCCCGTTTCGCCATCTCGTTCCGCTACAATGCCTATCGCGCCCTGATGATGGGCACCCGCAGGCATGGCGCCCGCCTGCCTTTGTGGATTCAGCGCCTGCGTTCCGTGGAAGCGATGGACAATGCGAGGCGTTCCACCGATCATCCGCTGATGGTCGAGACGATGCGGGAATGCATGGAAGATGCGTTCGATGTGCGGAACACGAAAACAGTCTTGGCTGATTTGGCCGCCGGCCGGACTTCCGTTGTCGCGGTCACCTCCTGGTATCCGTCCCCATTTGCGTCGGATGTCCTTTTCCAGTTTGAAAGCGTGATGCTCTACGCTACGAACGAAGCGCATCCGGGTGGTATCCGCGCGCCCGTCGTTTCGGGGATGGATGTGCTGCATCTTGAAAATCTCAAGTCGGACCGTCCTTCGCTCCATCCCGCCGCCATCAAGGCCATTGTCATGGAAAACCGGATGGCGCGCAAATTTTTGACTGCCGATTCATCGAACGCCGTGCATTCCCTGCTTCTGATGCATGGAGATCTCTCCGAAGGCGACTTGTCAGGAGGCAATTTGACAGGGGGTCCTGTTTCGGAAAGCATTTATCCAGATGTTGATGCGGGAGAATCGGGTTTCCTGGAAGGCGGACCTGTCGGCAATGATCCGGAAAATCGCAGTATCCTGTTGTCGCGCCTGAAGGAACTGGCTGCGGCAAAACGGGTCATGGAGGCATTCCATCCGGTGCATCGCTGGATTGCCATGGAGGAGGAAGAACTGTACCGGGTTGCGGAAGCTGGCCCGGCCATGAATGACGCCGAGGGTACCTGGACGCGCGAAGAGGCATGCCTGCGGATCCTGCGCCGGTATGCCCGCTACGGCAGCCCGTTTACGGCGGCTGACGCGCAGGCAAGGTATGCTATTCCCGCGGGCATTATTCACCGCCTGCTGGAAAGGCTGGAGGGGGAAGGATTCCTTGTCCGCGGTACGTTCACTACGCTCGGAACCGAGGAATGGTGCCACAGGATTGTGTGGGAGCGCATACGCTACCGCAGTCTGCGGGATGCTTCGGCTGGCGTGCGGGCCAGGCCCGCATCGGACTATGCCGCCTGGCTGCCTGGATTCCAGCATGCGGGCCAACTGTCCGCGAAACCTTCCGATTTGCTGCCGACGGTCATCCGGCAATTGTCCGGCATGCCGCTGCCTGCCGAATGGTGGGAATCCGTCGTTTTTCCCGCGAGGATACCCGGATACCAGCCGGGCCTGCTGGATCGTCTTTGCGCAGGGGGCCGGGTCTGCTGGCGCGTGCTGCCCGCATCGGATGCAAAAGGCATGCTCCTGGCATTTTTCAATCCGGAAGCGTTCCTTTCCGTCGCCGCACATGGCACGGGCATGGGCACTGCATCCGGCATGGGCGCTGCATCCGGCATGGGCACTGCATCCGGCATGGGCGCTGCATCCGGCATGGGCACTGCATCCGGCATGGGCACTGCATCCGGAATGGGCACTAAATCCGGCACGGGCACTAAATCCGGCACGGGCATTGTCACGCCTGCCGGAAACGGTTCCGCACCTGCCGGGATCGCTCCGGAGGGGCTGTCGGCGGACGAAATTGCGGCATGGCAGGTGCTTGGCGAATATGGCGCCTCCTTCACTCACCAGCTTACGTCCCGTACAAGGCAGCCCGTCACCCGGCTGATGGAATCCTTGTCCGGATTGACGGCGAAAGGCCTTGTGGCGAACGATTCGTTCGCCCCGATCCGATTCTTTCTTCAGTGGCAGAAGACGAAAGACCCGTCGGCCTTCACAAAGAGAATTGCGCTGATGACGGCGAAAATGGAGATGGGGCGCTGGGAGCGGGTGTCCGTGCCGCCGGTTGCCTCCCCGGATGCGATCATTGACACATGGTTCGGAAGGTATGGCATCGCATGCCGCGAAGTGGCGGAGGCTGAGGAAACGCTTGGATGGGCTGAAGCCTATCCTCTGCTGAAAACCAGGGAGTTTGCGGGGAAAGCCAATCGGGGGCTTTTCTTCGGAGGTATGTCCGGCATCCAGTTCCTTCCCGGAAATGTTGTCCCGTCTCCATCCGAAAGCCCATGCTGGCATGTCCTGGCGGCATGCGATCCGGCCCAGGCGTACGGGCGCATCGTGCCACATGCCGCTTCGGGCCTTTCATTTTCCCGTGTTCCGGGCACAATGGTGGTCCTGATGGACGGAATGCCCGTCTTGACTGTGGACCGTTCGGGGTCGGGTTTTCAGACGACTCTGGAAGAGGATGCGCTTCAGGGCGCGTTGTCGCAACTGGCAAAGGCGTTCATGGAGAAGAGGATTTGGCCTTCGGAACAAAAGCTGGCCGTCATCGTGCCGACAGATGGCGGAGCAACAGGCCCGGCGGTTCGGGATGCGCTGCTGGCCTGCGGATTCGAGGCCGAACCAAGCCGCATGGTGCTTCGGCGGAGATAAGGTGTTATGGCCGAAATGGAGCCTGATAACAAGTGCATGGCTGAAGTGGCAATTGAAAAAAGTAAGCATGGCGAACAAGCCAGGGAAGACGGAGAGGACATCATGCCTATGCGATCATTCATGGAGACGATGTGTTCCGAGATACGGTTTTCGGATATGGGGGAAACGTTATCCGGCAAGGTGCGATGGCCTGAAAGCGGACATTTGCCCGATGACAAGGTTCGGTTGCCCGAAGACGGACGGTTGCCCAATGTCGGACAGCTTCCCGACAGGAATGTCCGTCTTGAAATGACCTGGCGGGACGGAGAATGCCGTTCCAGCATCACCAATGTCGGGTCGGACCCGGTCAGGCTGAAAGAAGTCGTGCTTTTCAAGGGGCCGCTGCAGATGGATCCTGGCACCCGCTTTTACGGAGAGGGCTACAGCAAGCTGTCCCAATATGGCGGAACCCTCGCCGAACCCGTTGACATCGGCGCGTACAATGATCGCCGGCACTACAGGCTTCCGCAGGCCGACGGCTTTTTCACCGCCTACAACATGATGATGTTCTTTCCGGAAAACAGGGAGATCATCCTGATGGCCTTTTCATCATGCAGGCGATTTTCCGGTGAATTACGGATTAGCCCGCTGGAACTGGAAGTGGTCCTGGACATGGAAGGTTTGTGGCTG
>CAZFWQ010000274.1:0-5190 GCA_964522755.1 uncultured Oscillospiraceae bacterium
CCCCGCCTGGCACTGGTTCGGGGGAACAACCTCCCATGAGCATGGCGTCCCGATTGGCGCAGGATCAGGTGACCGATCTGAAAGGATGTATGGGATGAGTGAAACAAACGTCATCATGAAGAGAATCGTGGACAATATCGGCCAGGTCCTGGTGGGAAAGGAATCCGCCTCGCGGCTGATGGTCATCGCGCTGGCCTCTTCCGGCCATGTGCTGATCGAGGACGTTCCGGGAATCGGCAAGACAACCATGGCCTTTGCGATGGCGAAATCCGTCAACCTCTCCTTCAACCGCATCCAGTTCACGCCGGACATCCTTCCGTCCGACATCACGGGATTTTCCGTCTTCAATCCGAAAACAGGAGAGTTCGAGTTTCGCAAGGGCAACATCATGAGCCATGTCATCCTGGCGGACGAAATCAACCGCACTTCGCCGAAGACCCAGGCTTCAATGCTTGAAGTCATGGAAGAGCGGCAGGTCACGGTGGACGGGAAGACATACAAGGTGCCTGAGCCTTTCATGGTCATCGCCACGCAGAACCCTGTCGAATACATGGGTACGTATCCATTGCCCGAAGCGCAGCTGGACCGGTTCCTCATGAAAATATCCATGGGGTACCCGGAACGCAGCGACGAAGTGGGCATCCTGTACCGTTTTCAGGAACAGAATCCGCTTGCGGACCTTGAGCCTGTCGCCACCAGGGAGGAACTGATGGATCTGAAAAGCAAGATCCGGGCCACAAGGGTCGATCAGAGCCTGGCAGGGTACATCATCGACATCACGGGCGCAACCAGGAACCACGAGCACGTGATGCTCGGCTGCAGCCCGCGCGCGTCCATCAGCCTGTTCCGCGCGGCGCAGGCGGCAGCCTGCTATGAGGGACGCGATTACGTTGTTCCCGAGGACATCCGCGACCTGGCGCCGGCCGTCCTCTCGCATCGCGTCATTTTGCGCCAGGAAGCCCGAATCAAAAGGATAACGGCCGAACAGGTCATTGCCGAGATAGTCTCCCGCAAGAAAATACCCGTCCTGAAGTAATGTCCCCAGTCAGGCCGGCATGGCTGGAACCGCTTTCAACAGCCGCCTTCAATGTATGAGGAGGCCCCAATGGACTGGAACGAACCAGACTCCGCCACACCGCAGCTGGAGAAGGACATGATGCGCAGGAACTGGGTGCGGTGGATATTCCTGATCCTCGCCGCACTGTTCTACACATGGTTCTACGGCGGGTTCCTGTCATTCACGATGCTTTTCATCACGCTTCTGACGCCCGTCGTCTCGTTTGCTTCGCTTGTCGGGAACTACTACTTCTTCAGGATGGGCGAAAACCTCAACGAGCGCATCTTCATCAAGGGGGACTGCGCAAGGTACCGCCTTCTCCTGGGAAACGAAGGCTTCGTGCCCATCCCTTACCTGACAGTCACGATGTATCATGAAGGACGCATCCTCTGCAGCGACATGACGAGCATGCAGCTCTCGCTGGCGCCGTTCGCCAAAAAGGAATATATCTACGAGATGCCGCTTCATTTCAGGGGCCGGTACTCCATCGGTGTCCGAAGCATCGTGTTTCGTGATTTTCTTGGCATGTTCGCCCTGAAACACCGTCCTATCGAGAGAAAAAGCATCCTCGTGAAGCCGCGCATCCGCCTGATTGCCCACAAGACGATTCCGGCCGCCATGGTTTCCGAGGGAAACGTGCTCGCCGGACTGTATGAACCGGGCAACGACGAGATGGTGGACATCCGGGCATATGTCCCGGGAGACAGCCTGCGGAAAATGCACTGGAAACTCACTGCGAAAACCGGAAAAGCCATGGTGCGCGACATGCGCAATGAACTGGACAACGACATACTGCTGCTGCTCGATGTCGGAATGGCCGCAGATCAGAACGAAAGCACGCTGCTGCAGGAGGACTGCCTGATCGAGGAGGCGGTCTCCCAGTCACAGTACCTTCTCGCCCACGGGATGCCGGCGCGCATCTGCTTCTGGCGTGACGAACCCGTCATCCTGCGCGCGGCGACGCCGGGAGATTTCCTCAAGGCGTACGAACTGCTGTCCGAAGTGAAATTCAACCAGGACAGCCGTTTCGAAGACGTCATCGACAATTTCCTCGACCCCGGAACCCATCGAAGCCTCGTGTACCTGTTCACCGTCCGCCTTACCCACGGCGTCATCGAGAAGGCCATTGCCATGCGCCACCGCGGCTTTGACACGGAACTCTTCTATCTCGTCGCGCCGGACTCCGGAACAGGAGCAATCCGGAACACGGACGGCAGCCTGAATGAGCAGATGGCCCGAAACGGCATCCGCATACACAGGCTCGAACCTGAGCTGCCTGCCCAGGCCGGTTCCGTGACGCAGGCCTCCGCATGAGCGGGAGAGGGGAGGGAACCATGGCGGCCACTTTGAAAAGGACGGAATCCGCAACCACGGCAATCATCAGCATGTCATACATTCTTGTGTGCATGATGCCGCTGTCGAACATCCTTTTGTCTCCGGTGCCTTTCTGGCAATATGCGCTGATCGGGGCCGTGCTCTATTCCATCCTTCGTTTGCTGACGGAAACAAAACCAGGCCGCGTGGCAGGGCTTGTCATCGGGATCCCCGCCATCCTCGTCTTTTTTTTCCTGATTCTGGACAAAGGCAGCGCGCATAAGGAATTTGCCGGCTGGATGGGGAAACTCGGCCTCGCCTTTGAAAAACTGTACTATTTCGAACCACTCGTGAATACGAAATATGAGGTCTTCCAGCTTCCCATCCTCATCATCCTCACGGCTGCAACCACTTTGGCCGTCTGGCTGTTTCATGACCGGCGCTTCAGTTTCCTGCCCCTGACCGGATACGGCATGACCTGCTTCATCCTTTCCTTCGAGATGGCGGCGTCCCCGAGCAAATATCCCTTCATCCTGTTCTGCATCCTGTCCATGCTGTCCTATGCCGGCAGCATCTACGACCGGCGCAGGAGGGCGGGGGTGGAAAACCGCGGGACCGGCACCGGCGGCATCATGCTGGCATCCGTGCCGATCATGGTTGTCACGCTGCTGATTGCAGTCCTGCTTCCGAAGCAGGATCAGCCGCTTGCCTGGAAATGGCTCGATGTGCAGCTGAGCACCGTCTATTCGCGCATGGAGCAGAAATTCACCAATACGGAAACGGAGTTTTTCAACCTGACCGCCACCGGGTTCACCAGCAAGGCGCACCTGCTTGGGGGAAGGGTCCGTCAATCGAACACATTCGTCATGGAAGTGAAGGCAGACAGGCGCGCCTATCTGCGCGGAGCCTCCTACTCCAATTACACGGGTTCTTCCTGGATGCTCGTGGACCCGGCTTTCGACTACCTGGTGGAAGGGCAGCCCGAATCGTCCGTCGATCTTGAAGAAACGGGTGCCGTCTTCTCATTTTTCCCTAAGGAAATGTTCCTTGCCCCGACAATCAGCGATGAAGAGCGTGACCTGGCTGGAAAGCTGTCGGACGGAACACTGTCGGATCTTTTGTTCCCGGTTATGCCAATGGAGATAACCTACCGGAACATGGCCACGCGCACAGTCATGTCGCCCCTGAAAACCATGCTGCCGGTCAAGAACGCGGATGGCACGGTTCTCCCGGTCATGGAAAACAGCCGCGGCATCCTTCTTGCCCCGGTATTCCTTGGGTCCGGGTCGAAATACTCATTGGACTACCGGCAGCCCATGTACGGGGACGCCATTCTCCAGAAGCTTCTGCCTCTTTCGCGGATGGGCATGTATGACGAAGCCCTGGAAAATTATCTTGCCGCATGGGAAGATGTCACGAACTCCGTCCTGGAGGGAATGCCGGATGATGAGGCGATGAATGAGCTTGTCGCACCCAACATTGTCGACGGGGACGGAGACATGCTGCCTTCCCCGGATCTCAAGACCATGACCTCCTATGTCAGGAACAATCCCGACCCGACCCTGACCCCCACATATTTGAAACTGGCCGGGTGGAACCAGCGGTCATACGAAATCCACCGGAAATACACCACGCTGCCGGAAACGATAACCGACCGGACGAGGGAATTCGCTCAAACCGCCACTATCGACCTTGTCAGCGATTACGGCAAGGCCATCGCCATCCGCGACACCCTGCGGGAGATGTACCCTTATACGCTTGTCACCCCGAGGCTGCCTGAAGGGGATGACTTCGTCGACTGGTTCCTCTTCGAGCAGAAAAGCGGATATTGCACTTCATACGCCTCGGCCATGGTCGTCCTCCTGCGTACGCTGAACATTCCTTCCCGATATGTCGAAGGGTATGTCCTTCCGGAAAAGGGAGAAAAAGAGGAAACATACAGGGTGACGAACCGGTATGCCCATGCCTGGGCGGAAGTATATTTTGAAGGATTCGGCTGGATGACTTTCGAGCCGACCCCGGGTTTCGCCGACACCACCGATTTCCTGGCCCAGTCCGAAACGGACATGTCGGGATATCCCGGAGTTTTCGGGCCGACCGACCTTGACGAATTGATGAGGAGATACGCGGATAACCGGAACAACGGCGGACTGGATGGCGGGGGATTCGTGACCGGACCTGTGAAAGAGCCCGTGCCTCCGCTCACGCTGGCGCTGATGACTGCCGGTGGGGCCTTGCTCCTTCTCATACTCCTCAACCTGCTGTCGAAGCTCTCCGACGCGGTCGCAATGCGCCGCACGCCGGACAGGCGCAAAGTCGTCCTGCGCTACCTGCGCATGATGGACTGGCTGAAACTCGCCGGTATGGCGCTTCAGGAGGGGGAGAGCCTGCCGGAATTCTCGAGCCGTGTCGATAATGAGTATTATTTCCCAGAAACTTCCTTCCTTGTCCTCTCTGCTGTTTTCAGCCGTGTGCGCTATGGCGCGAAGGAACCTTCCCTTGTGGAGACACGCATGATGACGCGCATGTCGCATGAGCTGCGTTCACAGATCGTCCGTGAGATCGGCATCCGGCGGTTCATGCCGCTCCGCCACCTGTTCCTGCGGCTGTAGGTTTCAGGTTTGACAGGACAAGGTGGATTCCTGTAGAATTATGTGTCAGGGCGACGGGAGGGCATATCTGAGGATAATGACCGCCGTCCAAGGTTTTCAAACAGACAGAAGGGTGTAAACGTGAATATCATCAGGCACAATATCAGGAACGTAGCCATCATCGCCCATGTTGACCATGGGAAGACCACCCTCGTCGACCAACTCCTG
>CAZFWQ010000275.1:0-2585 GCA_964522755.1 uncultured Oscillospiraceae bacterium
CCAAATCGGCAAGCGCCATCTCCGCTCCAACTCCCGCCAGGCCCCTGGCCAATTCGCTGCCGATTCCTCCGGCCGCGCCTGTCAGAAGGACAACCTTGCCTTGCAGGGAAAAAAGTTTCTCCAGATTTTCCGATATGTTCATCCGCTTTTCCTTCCTTTGCCTGAAACCAAATGGACCATCGTGCCGTATTCATCGATGTTCCTTCTGTGCCCCATATCGGTCCGTTGAAACAGGGTGGCGGTCATTTTCCGGGCCGAATCTCAATTCCAGCCAGTTCTTCATAGAAATGGGCGATGGCCGAATGGTCGCTTTGGCCTTCCCCGTTGTCATGAAGGTGCTGCAGCATCTTCAGCGTGTGCTGCGTCAGGATGGAAGGAGCACCAATCGCCGCGGCCGTGTCCATGGCATTGTTGAGATCCTTGATGTGCAGGTCTACCTTGAAACCGGGTTTTGCATTGCCTGCCAGCATCATCGGCACTTTCGCGTTCATGACCGTGCTGCCGGCCAAACCGCCCCTGATGGCCTCGAAGACCAGCTGCGGATCCACCCCGGCCTTCACGGCAAGCGTGAATGCTTCTGAAACAGCGGCGATATTGGCGGCGACGATGATCTGGTTGGCCAGTTTCGTGATGTTCCCGGCGCCGATGCCGCCGACAAGGACCGCGGATGCGCCCAGGCAGTCCAGAATGGGCTTGGCTTCCGCAAAATCTTCCGCGGTGCCGCCGCACATGATGGACAGCGTTCCATCGATTGCCTTGGGCTCGCCGCCGCTGACTGGGGCATCGATCATCCGGATGCCTTTTTTGAGCAATCCCGCGGCTATTTTCTGCGCGGCCAGAGGTGCGATGGAAGACATGTCGATGAGCAGCGTGCCCGGTTTGGCATGTTCGGCGATTCCACCCGCTCCCAACGCGACGGCTTCAACCTGGGGGGAGTTCGGAAGCATGGTGATGAGGGTGTCCACTGCCTGTGCAACCTCGGATACGGATGAGGCCGCTTCCGCGCCGTTCGATGCCACATCTGAAACGGCATCTCCGTCAAGGTCAAATACAATAAGGGGATACCCCTTTTTCAAGAGGTTCTTCGCCATTGGACGACCCATGATGCCGAGTTCGATGAATCCGATTTTCTTCATTGTACTGCCCATCCTTTCACTTCGTGCCACTATGGCTGATACGGCCATCCAATGCGCGGACCGCATCCACGATTGCGCCCGCGTTCAGTCCGTAATGGTCAAGGAGTTCCTGATAACCTTGCGCGGATGTTCCGAACTGATCCCTGATACCCAGGATTTTAGAGGGAAGCATGCAATGACCGGAAAGCGCTTCCAATATGGCGCTTCCCATACCGCCCGTCATGCCGTGTTCTTCCGCCGTCACGAATCCCCTGCTTCCTGCAAGCGCGGAAAGAAGGCTCCCCTTATTGAGCGGCTTGATGGTCGGGACGTTGAACACGCTCAGGCCGATGCCTTCCTCCGCGAGCATTTTGGCCGCAGACAAGCCGATGGAAACCATGATCCCCGTCGCGAAAAGGGTGAAGTCGCCGTCTTTTCGGATCGGATAAACATCTCCGACAGTAAAAGGCGTCCCATTGTCCGTCAGAATCGGCAGGTCGTTCCGATTAACGCGAAGATAACAGGGACCGTCGATTTTCAGCATGGCTTCCATGATTTTTTCAGTTTCCAGCGCATCGACAGGCGAGAATACGGTCATGTTCGGCAGAACCCGCATCAGTGCGATGTCATCCACGCTCTGGTGGGTAGACCCGTCACCGAAGTCTGAAAGGCCCGCGCTCGATCCGCAAATCTTGACGTTCAGATGAGGAATGCAGACACTGGTACGGATCTGGTCATAGGCACGGCCGGTCGCGAAGACGGCGAACGAGCTGGCAAAAGGAATCTTTCCTGTCAGGGAGAGGCCCGCCGCCGTTGATATCATATTGGCTTCAGCAATACCCATTTCAAAGTAGCGCTCGGGATATTTTTCCTGAAAAAGGATGCTCATGGTTGATTTGCCAAGGTCGGCCTCCAGAACCACGATGTTCCCATTTTCAGCGCCAAGCTTCACAAGCATGTCTCCATATGCCTTGCGTTGATTCAGATTCTGCATTCGGATGCCCCCTTCTTCAGTTCACGCACCTGTGACGACGTATGCGCTTCAAAGCCCGCACTCCAACGACCTTTTTTTCGCTTCCAGCACATGCACGGCCAGATTGTACTGTTCTTCCGTCATGCTGCCGTTGTGGAAGGCCGCCGTGTCTTCCGCGAAAGGAATGCCCTTTCCCTTGATGGTGTGAGCGACAATGGCCGTCGGAACCCCCTTGATCTGTTCAGCCTTGTCGAGGGCTTCGCAGACCTGTCCCGCGTCATGGCCATCAATCTCCATGACATTCCACCCGAAAGCTTCCCATTTGCTTGCCATCGGGTTGGAGTTGAAGCGCTTTTCGACCCTGTCCGTCGCCTGTATCTTGTTGTAGTCCACAAGCATCACAAGGTTCGAAAGCCCCTTGGCGCCTGCGAAAAGCACAGCCTCCCAAGTGCTTCCCTCGTCAAGCTCGCCGTCGCTGGTTATCACAAACGCGCGGT
>CAZFWQ010000275.1:2595-3858 GCA_964522755.1 uncultured Oscillospiraceae bacterium
GCCTGTATCCCGTTATAGTCCACAAAGACGGCCAGATTGTCCAACTTGAAGTTCGAAGCGGCCATGGCAGCTTCCCATATCTGGCCTTCCGCGATCTCGCCATCGCCGACAATGCAGTAGACGCGGCTTCCATAACCGTCGAGACGCAATCCGAGAGCCATGCCGACGGCAATGGACAAGCCCTGTCCGAGCGAACCGGTATTTGCCTCGATGCCCGGGGTCAGCCGAAGATCCGGATGCCCCTGCAGCATGGCGCCGAGCGTCTTCACCTTGGCCAGTTCTTCCAGCGGGAAATACCCGAATTCAGCCAAGGCAGCGTACTGGGCCAGGGCAGCATGTCCCTTGCTCATGACGAAGCGGTCACGCGTGGGGCACCCGGGCGCACTCGGATCATGCCTCATCTTGTATCCGTACAGGGCGGCAAGTATTTCCGCCACGGACATGGAGCCGCCGATATGGCCCGTTTTCCCGATGCCGACCATCCCTATCACCCGGCTTCTTATCTTCCAGGCCAGCAAGTCTGCGGCTAGTATCTGTTCGTGTGAGACCATGTGAATACCTCCATCATGAAACGATTACGAGACAACAGTTCAAGGGGAAGTGACCGTCGAAGGGGCAGGAGTCGCTGATGCGGCGGGAGGCTCTGACGTCGAGGGCGTTGCTGTTGCTTCCGGGGGTGTGGTTGTTTCCGGATTTGCTGTTGTTTCCGGATTAGCCGTTGCCTCCGGATTTGCCGTTGCGTCCGGATTCGCCGTTGCGTCCGGATTTGCCGTTGCGTCCGGATTTGCCGATTCATCCGGGGGTGCCGATTCATCCGGTGATGGCGATTCCGATGCAACTGGCGAAGCATCGGGGCTTGCGGCCGGGTCCGAAACCTGGACCCCCCCTTCGGATGTGCCCTTTGCAGGTCCCGGGGTTGCTTCAACCGGCTTTGCAACTTTTGTCTTGCCTTTTCCAGATTCAACTGTTCCTGCCTCGGCGCCGGACTGGGCATTTTTTACGCCGGAACCGATTACGAACTGTGAACTGCCGAATATTTTCTGATATCTGGTTTCCAGGACAACGGAATCCGTCACGAACTTCTTGGAAATCAGGTTCGTGCCCAGTTGCGCATAATCCCCGATCTTCACTACCCCCGTCAGACTCGTCTCCATGAATTCCGTGTAATGGTTTGCAAGACTGATGATTTTACCCATTTTGCCCAATGTGAGGTTCTGCTCCATGAACGCCTTCACGAAGATGTTCTGGTTCTCCTTGCGGCCG
>CAZFWQ010000275.1:3868-5162 GCA_964522755.1 uncultured Oscillospiraceae bacterium
TGTTGTACCCTTTTCGAAACCGGACGAATCCTTCCGCGTTGTAGCCGTCAAGCAATTGCACACCTGCCTTGAGACTAATCTTCAGATCCTGCGTGGGATCGCTGTATCGCATGGAATAAGGGACGTCCACATTCACTCCGCCGAATTCGTCCACGATCTTTTTAAAACTCTCAGGAAAAATGTAAATGAAATCATCAATGGACAGGGAAAACATCTCCTCGACGATATCCGCCGTGAAGTCATAATCCGGAGAACCGAACCGGGAACTCCCTTCACGGTACTTGATGAGTTTGCCCAGTTTATGGGCGGCGTTGATTTTCCTCAGAGCCGGGTCGCTGTTGATGTTCGGCAATTTCTTTCTGATGAGTGCCACCGCCTTGGGGCTATAGTCCACATACAAATCCCTCGGGATGTTGATCAGGCGGATTCGGCCGTTGTCCTGATCGAGGCTTACAATCAAAAGAGTGTCATACAGATTGGCCTCCACATCCCTGGCAATGATGAGCAGATTGATCGCCGAGGGTGAGACAACCGGGCCGATGTCCGGCTTTGCAGCCAGCAAGGGGAAGGGCTTGATGTCCATTTCCTTCATGCGGACTGCGCGAATGGCTTCTCCCTTGTCGTCGCGTGAAAGAAGGCCGGCTACCGCCTGAGCCACCACCGTCCCGGACAACGGTTCGGCAGACCAGAAAAAGCGCCACATGCCGTAGATGAATAGCAGGACAAACAAAACGGCAACAAGCGGCAACATGAAATGCCAATGCTTTGCCTTGCGTTTCGGATGTTTTCCATTGGGGGACAGGCCATCAGGAATCTGCTGAGATGCACCAGTTTCCGATGAGACTGCGGCCATGGAATCATCCGTGGAGAACGGGCCATCAGGATTCAGAGGGTACGCGTCTGGTTCAGGTAAAGCCTGGCCTTCACGATTCACCGAGAATGCTTTTTGTTCTGGTAAAGCAGTGCCATCGAATTTATTCGAAGCGGTAACTGGAATGAGCTCAATATCACGGCCAGCCGGTTTTCTATAGCGATCCCAGCCTGAAACTGCCGGCATGCCATGCTTTTCGGAGGATGTGCCGGCAACCTCAACCTGTCCGCTTTTCCCCTTATTGCCATGATGTGCCGTTTCGTTTTTCCTGCCTGACCCATGATGTCCGGATTCTGTCATGTATGACCCCTGCTCTCCCACTGTTTGGGCAGTTATTCTGATTAGGCATTTCGCGATGTTTCGATGAATGTTCCGCCCGGGAATGATCTGCCTGGGAATGATCCGCCTGGGAATGATCCGCCT
>CAZFWQ010000276.1:0-3021 GCA_964522755.1 uncultured Oscillospiraceae bacterium
GTCGCTTCGCCATTGGCATATGGTCCAAACAGATCAATGCTAATGACCGGGTATGCCGTAGCCACCTGACTTACTACGTCTTTGATATTTAAAACTGTCATGACTGAATACCTCACAATTGAAAACATTCCCTTTTCTACAATCTTTCTTGTTCCGACACAATCTGCATAATACTCCTTGGCAGAATGGCTAACCAAGCTATGCATCATTCATGTCTGCGTCACATGAATCCAGATGTTGCTCAACAAATTCGAGAATGCATTTGGCAAACATTACGGCCTCTTCAGCATCAAATCTATCAGGTTCAAGCAGTTCGCTTGGATATCGGAATGCAATTCCATACGGTGTCAGTATATCAGCCATAGAGAATAATTCTGAAAAAGAAGATGATTCCAAAACACATTGTTGAACCAATTGCGACAAATCATGTGACTTTGGAACCTGTTTGCCAAGATACGCAATAAATGCCTTCAATGCTTTTTCAGCGCATTGTTGGGCATGATAAACAACCATATCCAGCAGGGACTCATCGCTCTCTAGCAGAAGGGAAGCTGTTCTTATATCTCTGGTGGCTTTCTCGAGCCACTGGTCATGCAACTCCATATAATTTCACTCCATCATTGCGAATCCGATATGCCAAAGTGGCAGGATGCTCGGCATCTCTCGAAAATTCTTCACTCGTCAATACAATCACGTCTTTTGGGATGTTCAAATCACGTAAAACCGAATATGCACGAATTGCTCTCTTGTAGAACTTCTCGTTGCTTTTCTCAACGACAATAAGCAGGTCAAGGTCACTGTCGAGATTGGGGATACCCCAAGCGAAAGAACCAAACATATAGACGGCCTTTGGCGAGTAGGCCTCAACTAGTTTCGTTGTAATTGCACTGAGATCAAAAGAAACCGGCATCGCAATCCCCCCAAGCATTCACCTGACATCATTTCATCACTTGATGTTTCATTTCAAGCGACCTAGCGGCCAAACAGCCTGACTCAAGTATAACATATACTTCGCAAGCTATTTAACAGACCCTTTCATGGGTACATGGTGCCCATGAAAGCGATTTCAGCCTTCAGCATTTCTCTCAGCTCTACAGGTTCCAATACTTCCGCACCACTTCCGTAGTTAAGCACCCATCGAACGATTTCCGGACTGAGGGAGGTGTCCTTCTCAAAGATAAGGTTGCCATTGCCATCCTCTGTCAAACGTGTAGCTTTTCCTGACTCGTATTCCCGGACATATCTGGCGGCTTGGCCGGAAAACCTTACCTTCAGACGGATAGCGGTTTCGCCGGTCAATTTGTCGAAGCGGGAATGCTTATATTCATCATAGAAATTCTCCGGCTTATGAAAAGCCATGGCTGTCAGTTCCAGGGACTTGATGCGGGATACGCGAAAATCCCGGATATGACCTCGAAGATGGCAAAATCCGACCACGTGCCAACACCCGTCGTAGACTTCCAGAAGGTACGGGTCAAACAAACGATCTGTTATTTCATCCGTGTTGAAGGCATAGTAGGAAATGCGGACTTGCTTCCGGTCCGTGATGCTGTCCCGGAGCAGGTTCAGGAAATCCGGATCCGGCCTGTCCGGCGTAATGTCCGCGATGCTGACTTTCATCATCCCAGTCAGGGTCTCAATATATTGCCGGTTGATGCTGGGACCCTGTGAAATCAGCTTGTCCAAAAGCTTTTCAGCGTTGGAGCCAACCTCCAGGCCGTTGTAGGACCGCATGACCTCTCGCCCGAACTGTAGGGCAATCATGTCGGCCACGCTGAAACTGATGTTTTTCAGGCTGTATTTATTGGAGAGATAAATGGTTTTCCCATCACGGTCATCTTCATATACATAGAAAACATCCGTGATATAGTCCAAATCCCGTTCCAATGTCTTGCGACTGATGTCGATTCCCTCCCGTTTCAGAGATGACATCAATTCATCAAGGGTGAAACCTCGCTTGTTGTCGGAAAGCAGGGATAGGATGAATAGTTGCCGTTCCACCTGCGGTACGTCTGCCATGGCTAAATTCCCCCCGTTCACATGTGATGATCCTGATCTGAATATCTGGTATTGCAATTCCTTATGGAATGAATTGTTGTGCTGTGATTACTAAAGCAGTCATGCGAGAATCAATGTGTTCAATGTGTTCAATGTGTTCAATGTTTTTAATGTTTTTAATGTGTTCAATATTTTTAATGTTTTCAACATGTCACAGATTTTCTTGTGCTGACACCAGGCGCAGGTGTCCCCTTCCTTCATCGGATATCCTTCTTGGCCTAATAAGCCCAGCAGGTCGGGCAGCGCCTGGATGAGGGAATCAACGGCCTTTTCCCGTTCAACGCAACCTACGTCGACAGTCACGGACTGGCCTGCATCCAGGAAATATAATTCACCCCGGATCACTTCCACCGGCTTGCCTTGCCAAATCGGCATCCTGGATATCGCCCATGCATAAACCTGAAGCTGGATGGCATAGTAAGCCGCCTTTTCCAACATGGACTGCTCATCCTGGATGTGGTTGCTTTTATAATCGGAGATAACCGCCCGAAATCCATCTGGAGTTTCAACAATATCCAACCGATCGATGACCCCGATGAGTTCCAATGAATCGGATGCTTTGATTCGGAATTCAAACTCGCTCCAGCTGTGAACCAATCGCTCTGATGTTGGCGTACTTATTGCTGATGTTGCCGGTCTTATTGCTGATGCTGCAGGAATTCTATCTGTTCTTGCCGGACTTGTTTCAGATACTGCCGGATTTCGGTCAGCGTTGCCGATAATCAAATTGTATCCTTCCAGCAAAATAAGGGCATGCTGCTTTTGATTTTCAAGCCATCTTGGGATTCTCGTTTTGCTGAGATCGCATCGTCCGAGCACAGGAAAAGGACCCGATCGGTCAAGCGGTATTTCCTGCAATTGCGTGTGAATCCATGTGCCCAGACGGGCTGCATCAAGGGTCAGATCCGGGTCGGCAAGCTTCGATGATGAATCTTGGGACAATTCTTGTGTTGAATCTTGGGA
>CAZFWQ010000276.1:3121-5158 GCA_964522755.1 uncultured Oscillospiraceae bacterium
GGTCGGCAAGCTTCGATGATGAATCTTGGGACAATTCTTGTGTTGAATCTTGGGACAATTCTTGTGTTGAATCTTGGGATGAATCTTCAATCGCCTCTTGGAAAGAGTCTTTGAAAGCACCATGTGTTGAATCTTGGGACAATTCTTGCAGCGAATCCTGAAAAGTCTCAGGGAGCGTATCTTGAGCAGCTTGGATTTCCGGTTGCCCCGGCATCCGGATGATGCGCGATAACCAATATTGGCGTGGGCAATCCCGCCAGGACATCCACTGGCTGACGCTTACCAGTCCTGAAGGGCGGTGAACCGGCATGGGAGAGCGCTGTACCGGCATTGAAGGGCGCTGAATAGGCATGGAAGGACTTTCAGGTTCATATGGATATTCGACGACTTCTGCAGCCTTTGCATGCTCCGTCTTTCCAGCCTTATCGGATGCATCCGATGCGAAATAATCAACGGATCCGGCACCATCGCCATCAACATTTTCTTCCGGGTTGAGGCCATCTGTTTTCGACAAAACCGACGTGATCGTTGTATCAGACGGAGACGTCTCCAAATCCGCCTGGATCGGTGAATGAGGTTGAGATGTTTCCAAATCCGGCTGGGTCGGTGAATGGGACAGATACTCCCCCGCATCCAGCAAAACTAGCGAATCAGGCAGTTCGCTGCCTTTCAAGGCCCAGGAAAGCTGTTTCATGAAGCTGTTCTGGGCTTCCAGCTCTTCGCCCTTGGCTGATTGATGCTCTCCTATCATCACTAGCAGGGACTTCGCGCGTGTGGCGGCCACATAGAAAACACGGCGGCTCTCTTCGAGTTCCCTGCGCAGCCTGGTGATGAATACCTCTTGATAGGCTGGATTCATCGCAGGCGAAGTATTTTGGTCCTCATCCACCCCGATGGCCGAGATCCCGTTGACGGGGTGCATGACCAGCAGGGGCTTGAAACGGGCTCCGACCGTATCTACCGCGCGGTCCATCGACGGAAGGAAAACGACAGGGAATTCAAGCCCTTTCGATGCGTGGATGGTCAGGATTTTTACTGCTTCGCTGTCCTCATTGTCCAGGAAGGCCTCCGAGTCCATTCCACCGGATTCCTCCAATGCAGACAGATAAGCTGGCAAATCCCTGGCAGTATATCCATGCTTTCGGCTGAAATCATTCACCATCTGCGTCAGTTTTTCCAGATTGCGGATTTTTTTCTCCCCATTGGGCAATAGAAGCAAAATGTCAGAGTATCCTGTTGCATCAAGGACTTCCCGGAAGAGTTCAGATGGGTCAAGAAGGCCATCCAACGGGAGAAGGCACTTGAAAATGCCTGCTGCTCGAGCGGAACGCATTGCGTCAGTGAAATGCTCCTTGTCAGAAACAGCCATTGCATTGTCGTGATCGAAGTTCTCCTTGTCAGAACCAGAGTTCTCCTTGTCATGACCAGAGTTTGACCTTTCGGCCAAATCATCGGGCGCTTCATCGGACAAGGCCTCAGCAAGCCTTTCCAACAGTATTTCAGGGCGCAATGGCTCGTCCGCCGCTTCCCGGTCAACGTGCCTGCACTTCAGCAGCAAGTCATCGGAAAAGGCAAAGAGGGGAGAGCGCAGTACTGCATAGAATGAGGCGCGGTCCTGCGGTTGGAAGATGAGGCGGTAAAGATGCAGGATGTCGGCAACCTCGGTTCGTGACCAAAAGCCAAGCCCGCCCAAAACACAATATGGGATGCTCCTTGAATATAGCCCGTTTTCGATGGCGGCCAAACTGGTCCGACTTGGAACAAGGATGGCCATGTTCCGAAAAGGTACTCCCTCTGCATTCAAAGCGGCCATTCGTCCTGCAATGACATCCCCCTGCAGCGTCAGCCTGCTTGTCTCGACGGCTTCACGATAAGGTGCGCGCAATGCCGCATCTGTGTCCTCGGGGTGTCCATCCGGAATCAATTCCTTATATGAAGCCCATCTCTTCGATGGTTTCCGTATTTTTCTGTCGTCGGCGTTCCATGTGATCAACTCAACCGGCTGTCCCGGTTTGTCATATGGCAGATGCAAAGGCT
>CAZFWQ010000277.1:0-1188 GCA_964522755.1 uncultured Oscillospiraceae bacterium
GGTGCGGTCCGTAAACTTGACCACCTTCACTCCGGCTGCCACCAGCAGATCCAATTCATCGAAGACCCGTTCAAGGGGAATCCGCGTCATGCCCGTGCTTTCGGAAGACAGGCAATAGGAGCAGTGATACGGACATCCCCTGGAGGATTCCACGTATGCTATCCTCCCTCCAAGCATTGCCAGGTATTCGGGGGAACATGGGCTGAAAAGCTTGTCAGGTTCCAGGGGCGCTGAAATCCGGCTCCATCGCACCACAGTCTCCGTATCCGGCCATGATCCGCCAGACAGGGTTTCAAGCAAATCCGGGAAACATACCTCGCCTTCCCCGGCAAGAATCAGGTCGGCGCCCGCAATACGATAATCGTCGCCCCCCCCGGCATGCGATGCTTCCGGACCGCCCGCCACAAGCACCATGGATGGAAATGCGGAGTGCAGGTCGGCACAAAGGCGAAGCGTATCGTCCCTGTTCCAGACATAGCATGAAAAAGCAGCAATATCCGGAGAAAATTCCGCAACCGCTCCGAATATGCGGTTCAAGTCTTCATTTATGGTTCCGGACAAGACGGAAACTTCCCCGCAAATACCTGGCCCACGCGCATCGCAAGCGGATTTCAGATACCAGGCGGCCGGGTTTTCATGTTCAAACCTTGCATTCAGGGAAACAATCAAGGTGCGGAGTTTCCGGCTGTCCTGACGATTCATGATGGCTTGGTGCCGTTCCGGCCAAAGGGATGCGTTCATTCCCGACCTCCATTGCTTTGCAGGCATGTCACATTCCGAATCATGTGAATGCAACCCTGAAAGCCGCACTGCGGCTTTCAGGGATTCAATCATCATATCCGATCGTGTCATTGCGTGCAATGACTGCCACGATACCGTCATGCCCTTCTGCAGGGCGATTTTCACATCGTCTTATCCACGCTTCACATGGTTCGAAAAGTAACGTAAAATGATAAGAAAAATCCACCATGCCCCTTGTGAAAGGTGTATACTGTTGATAGCGGCCATTACTCATACAATCATGCGTATACAACCGCTTGTTTTGCGGCAGCCATTTTCCATGAGGAAGTTGCGCTGCCCTACCGTCTCAACCCCTTCTGCCACCACGCCCAAATCAAGACTGTGCGCCAGCGTCAAAATCGTCTTGGCAATGGCTGCGTCGTTGGGGTCTGTCAACACATCGCGCAC
>CAZFWQ010000277.1:1198-5130 GCA_964522755.1 uncultured Oscillospiraceae bacterium
TTGTGACAGTGACTGGAAGCCTGTGAGACTGACATTTTCAGCGGCCGGGATGAAGCCGCGCGTTTTCTTTCTTTCAGACTGCAACTGAACCGAGGGAGGTCATTATGGCTGCAAAGAAAATCAATGTGAAGACAATTCCGGAACAGGCGCAAGACACAGCCGGATTACTAGCACAGATGCAAGACACAGCCGGATTGCCGGAACAGGCGCAAGACACGGCCGGATTGCCGGAACAGGCGCGGGATATTGCCGGGCCAACGCCGCCGGTGCGGGGTATTGCCGGGTCAATGCAAAAGGACCCCGATATTGCCGAATCGACAGAACCGGCTCTTGACATGGTCGGGCCAGATGCGCAGGAGCGCAACGCATCCGTGTTGCAGGAACCATCACATGCGGCGCCCGCAGAGTTCCCAATCGTGGGCATCGGCGCCTCCGCCGGCGGACTCGCGGCCTTCGAGGCATTCTTCTCCGCGATGCCCACCGAAACGGACACGGGCATGGCCTTCGTCCTGGTCCAGCACCTCGCACCCGATCATAAGAGCATTCTCACCGACCTGATCCGCCGCTATACCCGCATGGAGGTCTGCGAGGTTGAAGACGGAATGGTGGTGAAGCCCAATTGCACCTATATCATCCCCCCCAACCGCGACATGGCCTTTCTCAACGGCGTGCTGCACCTGCTGGAGCCCTCGGCTCCGCGCGGTCAGCGGCTTCCCATAGATTTTTTCTTTCGCTCCCTTGCACAGGACCAGCACGAACACGCAATCTGCATCGTGCTTTCGGGCACCGGAAGCGACGGCAGCCTTGGAGTCAGGGCCATCAAGGCCGAAGGCGGCATGGTCATGGTCCAGAGCCCGGGGTCCACGGAGTATGACGGCATGCCCCGCAGCGCCATCGGCACGGGCCTGGTCGATTACGAGATGCCGCCCGCGGAGATGCCGGCCCAGCTGCTGGCATACGTGGCGCACGCCTTCGGCAGGAAAGCCAGGCCGGCCATTGTTCCTGCGCCGAAGACCGAAAGCATACTCAGGAAGATTTTCATCCTGCTGCGCTCACAGACAGGCCATGATTTTTCCCAGTACAAGATCAGCACCATACATCGGCGCATCGACCGTCGCATGGCAGTGCACCAGATAGATACGCTGGATGATTATGTCAGGTACCTTCAGAAAGCACCGTCTGAAATCGAAGCCCTGTTTCGGGACCTGCTCATCGGGGTAACCAGCTTTTTCAGGGATCCTGAAGCATTCAAGGCACTTGAGGCGGAAATCATTCCTAAACTCTTCGCTCGCCGGGAACCCGGGCCCACCCTGCGAATCTGGACGCCGGGATGCTCAACCGGAGAGGAAGCCTATTCCATCGCCATTCTCCTCCAGGAATACCAGGATGCGCTGCGGCAAAATTACAAAGTGCAGATTTTCGCCACGGACATTGACAGCCAGGCAATTGCCACAGCCCGGCAGGGCCGCTACCCCGTCAGCATTGTTTCCGATATCTCCGCGGTCCGGTTGGCGCGCTATTTCACATTGGAACAGGACGGTTCCTTGTTCCGTATCAACAAGGGCATACGCGACATGCTGGTTTTTTCCGAACAGAATGTCATCAAAGACCCGCCGTTTTCCAAAATCGACCTCATCAGCTGCCGCAACCTCATGATATACATGGGCAGTGAACTGCAGAAAAAACTCATTCCCATTTTCCATTATGCGTTGAATCGAAACGGCGTGCTTTTCCTGGGCACGTCGGAAACTGTCGGGGAACAATCCTCTCTTTTTACTGCGGTGAACATCAAAATGAAACTTTATTCGCGAAGAGACGAATATGCCGACCTGACTCGCCCTGCCATGCTTCTCGCTCCCCATTCAGAAACGGGGCCGTCGGTATTGCGACAGAGGAAAGAAGTAAACAAGAACCGCGATACGAAATCATCCTTGCGAGAGCGGGCGGAACAGACAATGCTGAAGCATATGTGGCCTGCAAGCGCACTGGTGGCCGGCAACGGTGACATCCTCTATCTGCACGGCCATACAGGCATGTTCCTGGAGCCGACACAGGGCGAGGTCGGAACCCTCAACATCCTCAGGATGGCCCGTGAAGGACTGCTGCAGGAGCTGCGCGCCACCCTGCGCAAAGCGATCGAGTTGAAGGAACCCGTCTGCAGTTCGAATGTGCGTGTGAAAACCAACGGAAGCTATACCCTGACGAACCTGACGATATGCCCGGTGGAGGCGGAACCCAATGCACACGAGCCCCCGCTGTACCTGGTGGTCATGGAGTCGTCTCGAACCCCAGAGCCCGCCCAGACACCACCGATCCCCCTGAATTACGAGCCGGCAATGGATACAGGCGCCTCGGATTCCGAATCGCCTCTCTCTTTGCTGAGGCAGGAATTGCGCGCGAAGCAGGAATTTCTCCGGGCTGCCAACGAAGAGCTTGAAACCTCCAATGAGGAACTCAAATCTTCAAACGAAGAAATGCAGTCCATGAACGAAGAGCTCCAGTCCACCAATGAAGAACTGGAAACTGCCAAGGAGGAGCTTCAGTCGGTCAATGAGGAATTGTCCACCGTCAATTCCGAACTGCAGAACAAGGTGGTAGACCTGTCACGGACCAACAACGACATGAACAACATGCTGTCAGGAACGGGAATCGGGACCATTTTCGTGGATTTCCAGCTGCGCATCATGCGATTCACCCCGGCCGCCACCCAGATCGTCAATCTGATTCTGAGCGACGTGGGAAGACCCGTGGCGCATATCGTTTCCAACCTGGCCCATTACGACCGCATGGTGCAGGACCTGCAGGAAGTATTGGTTACGCTGGTTCCAAAAGCGGTGGAAGTGGAGTCCACTTCGGGTACCTGGTTCATGATGCGCATTCAGCCATACAGGACTACAGAGAACGTCATCGAGGGCGCCGTGGTCAGCTTCATCGACATCTCCGAGATTGTGAAGGCGCGGGAAGCACTCCGGAAATCCAATGAGGTGGTCCGCCTGGCCGTAGTCGTGCGGGATTCGAACGATTCCATCACCGTTCAGGATCTGAATGGCCGCATCCTGGCATGGAACCCGGCTTCCGAGAGGATGTACGGATGGAGCGAGGACGAGGCGATGCACATGAACGTCCGGGACCGAATTCCCGAAAGCCGTGTCTGGGAGGAAATGAACGTCATCCATCAACTTGCGCTGTCCAATGTCATGAAGCCATACCTTACTCAAAGGAAATCCAAAGACGGCTTGATAATGGACGTGTGGCTGACCTCGACCTCACTGGTCAACGAGGCAGGCCTGATGTATGCGATAGCGACGACGGAACGGCTGAAGGCATGAAGACCATTGCAGCGTGCTGCCCTTGACCCGGTACAATTGAAAACATGCAGGAAATACAGCAAACTCCAGAAAGCCCATGTCTTTCAAGTATAACGCACACAATGAATCAAATGCGGCTTCACCGCATTTGAATGTCAACCAGACCGGAGAGTGTAGGATGAACAACCCGGATACTTTTACAGACAATGCAGCGGATCAGCTTCATGATAATGGACAGCCCTGGCGTTCGAATCCTCCCGCCAGTACGTACTCGTCCAAAAATACGGACATATCCGGCATTGCGGATCTGCGCCGCGAGGCCGAACGAGCTATTGATGATGAAGTCCTGATATCGCCTTTTGCTACATGGCCGACACTTCCGGAAGAGGTTGAAAAGCTGGTCCACGAATTGCGTGTGCATCAAGTCGAACTGGAAATGCAGAACGAGGAATTACGCAAATCACAGGCAGACCTTGAAACTTCCCGCATCATTTATTTCGACCTGTACGACCTGGCACCTGTTGGTTATTTCACAGTCAGTGACGCAGGCATGATTCTGGGTTTGAACCTGATGGTGTCAACGCTGCTTGGCGCACCACGGAGAGCCATCATCAACAGAAGACT
>CAZFWQ010000278.1:0-5124 GCA_964522755.1 uncultured Oscillospiraceae bacterium
AAAATATGGAATCCGTGGTTTCATCGATCGTATGAACCGGGTCATCTCCGGAAGTTTGTTGGATGCGATAGGCCTGCAAAAGGCTGTTTCTGAAAAATACCAGTTCAAGTTGGTATGCTGATGGGAAAAACCAGAAAAAGCCTGAGAAAAGCCTGAAAATGCTTATTTTTCGTGAAAAAAAAAGGCCACACAGCAGAATTCCTGTCAGCCAAAGCATGTTCTGTGCCTGATTCTTACCAAAAAGAGTGCCAAAGGATAGTAGCACCGACCAAGATATGGCAATATATTCCAACCGCGCACCTTTTTCGGAGCCTGATGCTTCACCTATGCCATGGCGGCCGCGCAGTTGACAGTTTCAGGTATTCCGATATCAGGTCAGGTTCATCCTCTGCAATGTAGGAGAACAGTTCCAATCCCAGCCTGTGCCTGATGGCTTCATGAAGTCATCCTCCTGAATAGGCTGGCATAGGGCAATTGCAGCGGACACGGAATTTATCCGGAAGCCGGATGAAAAGCAGCGGACTGATCCGGCCGGCCTGTTCCGGCACAACACCTGCTGAAAACACGGGATTTCGAGCTGTTCCGGTTCAATACCTGCCGTATGCATGGGCTGTGTTGTACATGGCTATGATGTTTCCCTCAGGTGTGTTGTCCTGGATCTGGTGGGTCGGTGCGAATTGGTAGCCGCGATGGGGCATCATGATCTCCAGCGTCTCCCTGCAGTTGCGCTCCACATCCGCAGCACTCCCGTAGGCCAGCGGTCCCGCCGTCGAAATGCATCCGCGGAAACAAAGCCTGCCGCCAAAGTGTTCCGTCAGATAAGCAGGACTCATGTCAGCTGCTTCGGGTTGAAGCGTATCCACCCCGCGGACGCCGATTTCAATGAAATCCTCATAAGCCCAGCTTGATGATCCGCAGGTATGGACCAGGACCGGGATGCCGTATGTCTTGGCCAAATCACAGAATATCTTGTGAATGGGTTTCAAGACTTTTCTGTAAAGATCCAGGCTAATCATCGGCGCAATCTGGGTGCCCAGGTCTTCACCAAGCCACATGAAGTCGACATGCCCTTTACACGCATCCAATGTCCGCTCCAGGTTCTTCAGCTGAAAATCCGCACGCCTGGCGATAAAACGCAAGGCTGCCTCATTGCCGGTGGCGATATGGCACAGGACATCCTCCATGCCCATGATCCTGCCGTTTGAATTGATGATGTCCGGGGTGCCGGCGCCTCCCACGTACAAGCCGTATTGATTGTCATACGTTTTCGCGCGAGCCAGGGCAGCCTCATAATCAAAGTGATCCGGATTCGGCACCGGAAAACTGTCGAACTGCTCATCCTCCGCATAGGACAGCGGAAAATCGCAAAAGTCCCAATAACCGCCGCCCTCATGCTCCACCCAGCGCATCACGCATCCTTCAAGCTGGTTCACCATCCTGCCTTCGGGAACCTTGTGAAGTTCCGGACCAGTGTATGGCGCGCGGATGCCGCGATAATCAACACCGATAGCCTGACGGACTTTTTCCATATTGCCGTCGGGAATCCCCAGCGCTTTGGAAAACCTGGCATGGACCCCGTCGTTTGTATCATAGCCGACTGTCACCCGATCCGTTTTTTCCATTTCGAAGGTCCTGCGCACGCGTTCTCTGGAACTCATCGTCTCTTTGCCTTTGATTATCGGGTTTGCCATTTTCTTTGCTCCTTTCGATATCATCATGTTATGCCTTTTCATTATCCAAATAATCGCAAGCCTAAGGAGCCACTATAAATGGATGGACGATGCAATACGCTTCCACTCAGGTTCCTGACTACCCGCGGATGGGCGACACCATTCCTGTCTCCTCTCCGGATAAAAGCTGTAGGCGCTGACACAAGCTTTCATAATCATATTATTTTTGGAAAAGGGCATTGGTGTCGGCATCAAATGGCACTTTCTGAGATTCAGGGTACTTCTGCATATGTCAATATTGTTCTGGACTGCCGTCAGGACTACGGCTGGTCTATATCAAATACGAGTCTTGTGCCTGTAAAATCCATAGCAGAAATCTGAAGGTTTTTTGCCGTCATAGACAATCAATTGTTCGAATGCATCTTTCCCGGAGGCTAAAACCCATGCATCATCGGCGCCTGTCCCGTCAGGAAAAATGTTGTCCGCTTCGGGGCTATACGCGAATTCACTTGAGCGGGGTTTGAGCGAATAAGCCAGTGAAGAGATTACGCCATCCTTGTAAACAACAATGGCTCGTTCATTTAAGGTTTGGAACGCATATCGATCATTTCCCAATGGAACAAATTCAAAGAACTCCAGCAGGTCTTTCCCATTTTCATCAACAAGGCTGATTGAATCCTGTCTTCTCTATAGCATTTTGGTAAATCGTCATCCTTATCTCTCACCCACCATTAAATCATCACATGCTTTTTCAAGGCTTTGCAGCATTTTTATACTAAGCTCGGGAAACTCCATCGATAAGTTTTTAGCCTCACCGATATCCTTTTTTAAATTGAAAAGAAGCGGCGGGTCATGAATCACAGCTTCCTCTGCAACTCCGGTATGGGGATCACGCGTACGGCTTATGCTGCGGATGTGGACTTTAAAGTCACCACAGCGAAATGCGGAAGGTTTGTCATGTATCATAAACAAATATTCGTTTCTTGTACTCGATGCCCCCTTCAGCAATACTGAAGAAGCATCCATGGAATCCAGCCCCCTGGTTGCAGAATCCGGAGCTCCTATGATATGGGCCAATGTTGCATATAGATCTATATTGACCAGAAACTGTTCACATACTGCCGGTGGAATAGTATCGTGCCAGCTGATGATGGCCGGAATACGCGGCCCGCCTTCCCATGTAGTCGATTTCTCGCCTTTCAGTGCGCCTGATGTTCCACCGAACTCCTTAAACATTTTCCAAGGGCCATTGTCACTCATATAAATTATGATCGTGTCCTGAAAGACCCCTCTCTCTTTCAGCGACCCGACAATTTCACCCACAGACCAGTCCAGTTCCTCAATTACATCCCCATACAGTCCGCCTTTGCTCTTTCCCCGGAAATCATCAGATGGGAATATGGGACAATGCGGCATATTGTGAGCCAGATAGATAAAAAACGGGTGCTCACTGCTTTTTTCAATTATTTTCTTGGCTTCACGAGTATATCTTTGTATAAATAGGGATTGATCCACCGGAAATTCGACAATCTCTCGATTATGGTACAATGCAACCGGAAAAGTAGTCTTGGTTGCTTCTTTAAATAACTCGTAGTTTTGAATTCTTCCTTTTGGTGCCGGTGAATCATTACTACCCGCCGTACCGTAAAAGTAGTCAAAACCCCGGTCAAGGGGATGAGAACCTTCGCCCATTCCAAGGTGCCACTTCCCCAGCAGTGCCGTCTGATAACCCTGACTTTTCAGCATATCGGCCATCGTCACGCGTTCCGGCATCTGCAGGATATTATTCTGCAGATTACCACCTCTGTACGGGTGCATTCCTGTCATCAACCCATACCGGCTAGGGACACACCATGCTGCGGCAGCATAGAAATCTGTAAAACGAATGCCACCCGCTGCCAGGCAATCGATATTCGGTGTTTCTATCAGTTCATGGCCATAACAACCTAAATCCCCATAACCTTGGTCATCAGTAAGTATCATAATTATATTCGGGCTGTTCTTCCTCATCAGTTATTCCTCCTCCCTTAACCTCATGTTCTCATCTTGGTTTGCAAACTCCGTTTTGCCTTTCATGGAAGCTTTTCATTATTTTAAATCATCTATTGCGTAATGTTTCATTCAGGGTTCAGAATGGCTTGTATCCTTGGCTTTTTGGAGTTTCAGCCCGCACCACCGGTCAGTGCATAGACCTTTGTCTACTTTCGCAAGCGGATCAAGGCAAACGGAATGGCCCGGATCAATGACATTTTTTTGGGTGTTGAATGTGTGATATGGTGATCAATAATATTCTTATGCTGTTGCTGACCATAGACCAGGTAGTGTGTGCAGGCCTTATTGATGAGCCTGGGACTGCCTGACGCATAACGATAGATTTCGGAGATGGCGGCGTCTAAGAAGATATCAGCACTGGATTCCGCCACGTGCTGGTGGTGCAGGATATCTTCTCATTTGCAGTCGCTCCGGCGTCACAGAACCTCGAAATGATAATCGCCGGATCCCAGTTTCATCATCAGCCTCCCGTCCTCGACTCGGGCTTCCGAGATGCCTTCCGCTCCACTCGCGAACGCTCCGTCATTCCAGAGGACCATGCCGCCTTCCCAGACCGTTTTCGCGCTCCCTAGGGGCAGTCGCACGACGCCGTCCGTGTTGCCGGGCAGCGTGATCTCGTAGCAGATCCTGCCGTCCTTCTTCTCCCACCCCGATGCCAGCCTTCCGTAGACTGTGCGGATGTCCGCCCTGGCGTAGCGCATGCCGTCCGGCACATAGGGGGCGATGACCGCCGTCGCGAAACCGGGCTTGTCGAAGAGACTCGGTCCGAAGTATCCGGGGCCCTTGATGCCGGCCAATTCGTTGTAGAAGAATTCGTCGACCGTCGTATACATGGTCATAGAGAGCTCGCATCCCACTTTATTTTCTGTTGACCAGCTCTCCCAGATGGTGGTGGAGCCGTGGTCAATCATATAACCCCAGCTAGGGTAGGAGGTCCGGTTAATCATGTCGTAGAGCACGTCCGCACGACCGAAATCACCCAGCGAGTCCAGCATGGCCGTCGTACCGGTGTTGCCTGTATGGTGATTCCCATGATATTTTTCCTGCAAGTCCTTAATGGCGCGCTCCAATACCCGTTGTCTATGTTCCTCGGGTATGAAGCCGGCAGCCAGCGCATAGTACTGCGCCGTCTGCGATCCGCCGTCGTAGTAGCCGTCTTCGGCATGGAACCACTTGTTGTTGATCGTCTTCCGGGTTTCCTCGGCGATGGCAGCATAATGGACCGCTTCCTCGCTCTTGCCCAGAATGCGGGAGATGCTGGACAGCATGCGAGCGCTCTCGAAGTACCAGCCTGTCCACAGATAGGTGACGTCGCTCTCCTTCGAGACGAACACTTCCTTGCCGGGCGCCTCGCCGGGGATCATGTGGTCTCCATACGTACCTTCGGTCAGGATGCCTTTCT
>CAZFWQ010000279.1:0-3784 GCA_964522755.1 uncultured Oscillospiraceae bacterium
AATGCGCTGTAAACAATCAGGAACATATCGAATGAATGGCGCATTCACAGGGCTTCCTGGAGATTTACCGCGAAGCATGCAAAGCCAATCCGGCAATTCGGAAGCCCGACAGCCTGCAGAAAGAAGCGTCGTATGAAGAAGGCAAACAAACTGTCTCATCCTGAAAACCGACTCTTCCGATTCCTCACGGGAAACCATGGAGCCACCATGATATTCTTTGCATTGTCCCTGATGGTCATCGCAGCCAGCACTGCTCTTGTCACAGATGTCGGCATGGTGGCCGCCGAGAAAGCCGGCATGAACAACGCGATCGATGCTGCCACGCTGGCCGCCGCAAAAGACTTGCCAAACATAACGACAGCCAGAGCAACCGCAAACCTCTATATTCAGGAAAATGGCTACAACCCTTCAGACATAGCCATTACTTTTTCAGAGTCAAACAACGTAATCAGCATCACAGGAACAAAACAGATAAATCATACTTTCGCGCGAATCCTTGGCTTCAACAGCACGACCATTCATCCGTCCGCTTCAGCCAGAAAGGCCGGCAGTTTCGGTCCTGCTTTCGACTATGCGATTTACTCCGGAACCACTTACCCGGGCGGTTTTTCTGTCAAGCTGCAAAATGTTCTGACGGTATCCGGGTCGAACAATACCGTCAACGGAAGTGTTCATGCAAATTATCGGATAGACGTTTCGGCTTCCTCAACGACGATCACCGGCACATGCGAAGCAGTGGATACCGTGAATATCGGCAGCAATCCCGGGATCACGAATCCAAGGCCGAACTCCCCCTTTGTCCCGATGCCGGACTTCTCGGCGGCAAAACCAATCATCAAGGCCGCCGCAATTGCGGCTGGCCGATACTATTCAGGCAATTTTTCCAAAACAAACTGTGGTTCAGTATTGAACCTCACTTCTCCCATATATGTTGAGGGAAATGCCAATTTGTCAGACATCAGTTTCAGTGGAGCCGGCTGTATTTATGTCAAAGGCACCATCGACATCACGGGTACCGGCACTTCCTATGCATCCAACAGCAATATCTGCATGTATTCGGATTACGTCTCGCCCAACAAGGCAAGCGAGGCTATTTACTTCGGAGGTTCCGACAAAAATTTCAAGGGAATACTGTATGCACCTAACGGATCCATTTCCGTAACAGGTTCAAACTATGCTTTCAATGGCAGTGTGGTCGGCAAAGTGGTTGATATCAGCGGGTCTGCCAAAACATTCGCAAAATCGGATGTTGCTGCAAGCTTTCCATATGTCGAAGAATCTATCAGATTGATCCGGTAATCATCAATCCGGAATGATATCATCAATACCTTACCCATGGTTTCGGAAAAGGAAAAGCGACAGCAGCATCATGGCTGAAACCGTGAAAAACGCGGCCGGAAAACCGGCCACTTGGATCAGGATGCCTCCCACCAGGGGAAGCAGGACATCCAGCAGGTTCAACGTGCCACGCAGGCCAATGTACAAGGTTCGTTTTTCATCCGGCGCAATCTCGAGCAGATAAGGTTCAAAACCGATGTTTCGCCCGCTTGTCACCACGCCTATCAAAAAAAACACAACGGCATACCATCCAGGTCCTCCTGCCGCCGTGACCATCGCAAGCAGTGGCATCATTGCCCCAAATGTGATGCAGATGCGTATGACAGGACGATTCCCGACCTTCGAGAAAATCCATCCCCAGAAGAAGTTCGATACAAGGCCCCCGATGATCTGAAGCAGGACATACGTTCCAAAATACGAAGCGAAATCAGAAAACTGCTGTTTGGCATAGACAAGATAAAACGGCAGGATCATCAGGCTGAAGCTGGTGATGTTCTCGACCAGGATAAAACGGGCATATCTCGGATCATCGCGCAATGTTATCCATGCTTCCCTGAACATGCCCGGTTTTTCATGTGCATCCGGTTGATATGCCGGGTCAGGGATGCACGATACTGCCGGCTGTTCATGGATTTCATGGACCGCCCAGAATCCCAAGGCCCCGACAAACAGGCCGCCTGCGCCAATTGCGAAAAAAATGGCATATCGATCCCAGATAATGAGGGAATCGATTTTCAGCAAACGCGCTACTAAAATACCGCCGAGCAAGGCACCAATCCCCATGACAAACTGACGGACAGTGAATAATCTGCCCCGTTCCGACACAGTGAACGTTCCTCCCGCCAAATCCGAGTATGCGGTTCCGGCCAAACCTCCGCCAACGGCAAACAAAGACAGGAACAGAAAAAGGAACATCAAGGCGGCTGACGGAAAACCTTCCGCCAGTTTATAAACGGTGATGCCCATGCCGACAAAGGCCAATGTCCGCGCATAGACGCCAACCAGCAAAAATATCCGCCTGCCCTTGTAATGCCGCATGAACCGGCTCATCGGCAGGTTGAACAGCAGCGGCGCACCCAGCAGGACAGAATACATGGCACCGAAAATGACCCGGTTGTCCGTCAATTCCGACAGCAGGCCAGGAAGGATGGTATTCAATTCCATCATCGACAGGGTGACGGCAAGGAAAAAACCATGCCAAAGCCAAGGCAGCTGTTTTTTTGTCTGTTCGCCAATGCGCATGAGGCTATCCTTTGAATTCTTTCATTGAACCGGCGTAAGTTGTTTGCACGTCATTGCTGTGAAGATATGAGCGGTGGCATGCAAATGGTCAGTCGGGCATCCAATGCTATTTGTGATCCTTCGTGTTGATACCGAATGGAAGATAGAGCGGGCAGCTGCCCAAAAAGGCTGTTCCCAGCATCACAATGCCCAGCAAGCCAACCCAGCGGAATCCTGTCTGGACGAACAGCAGGACCAGGATGAGAATCACGCCTGCGACAATACGAACCATCTTGTCTGTTGATCCGATGTTTTTCTTCATGAAGTGCCTCCTTAAGCGAATTGGTTTTTTGTGAATGAAATGAATGCTTTCCAGAAAGACTAGTCGAACTATTTATGTGAACTCATCTCATGTTTACCCTTGCCTGCGGTTGACAATCACACATCATGGGATTTCTTGCATGAAGGGTGACATTGTTACGCGATAACAACTCTATCACTATGACCCGATGACAGTGTCCCTATGACAGTGACCCTTTCACAGTTGACAGGAAAAAACAGATGCCGTACAATCATCATATACACATGAATGATTGCTCATATATTCAATTGTACAGCAAACAATGAATCACTCGGCTTGGATATGTCTTCAAACAGACAGGGGGGCACCTCATATGGCGGACAAGGGACAGGAAATAGACCGTTGCGACTGTGATGTCATTCATGAGGGCGTCGTCAACCTGGTGAGGACAAAAATGCCAAGGGAAGAAACACTCTATGACCTGGCCGAGTTGTTCAAGGTTTTTGGGGATTCCACAAGGATCAGAATTCTCTGGGCACTGGACGAAGCGGAACTGTGCGTCTGCGATATCGCAGTGCTCCTGAACATGACGCAATCGGCCATCTCGCATCAATTGCGGGTGCTGAAGCAGGCGAACCTCGTCAGGAACAGGAAAGACGGAAAAATTGTTTTTTACTCCCTCATCGATGAACATGTCAAACAGATTTTCAACCAGGGTTTGGACCATACGATGGAACACTGATCGCATGGTGAGGAGGACTGAATCGATGAGTGCAGGCAAAAAGACGGAAATCATGCTGGAAGGTCTGGATTGTTCCAATTGCGCCATAAAAATAGAGGACAAGGTCGGGAAACTTGACCATGTAGTACATGCATCCATTCATTTCGCCACAAAAATCCTTTCCGTCCAAACTTCAGTGGAAG
>CAZFWQ010000279.1:3794-5056 GCA_964522755.1 uncultured Oscillospiraceae bacterium
TGACGTTGTAGTCAGCGAAATATCACCGAACCCGGTTCATGACGCCAACCTGTCTTCGTCAACGGTGGCCGGGCAATTTCATCCCGCAGTTCCGAACCTGAAAAAAAAGGAGGCAGCCAGGCTGGGAATCGGGTTGCTGCTCTTCCTCGTGGGCATTTCATTCAAATTCAACGCATCTGCCGAATTAGGCATCTATCTGGCTGCTTATCTGCTCGTGGGGGCTGATGTCCTCATCAGAGCCGGGCGCAACATTTTTCGCGGCCAGGTTTTTGATGAGCATTTCCTGATGGGTATTGCCACCATCGGGGCATTTGCCATCCGTCAATACCCTGAAGCCGTTGCGGTGATGCTGTTTTATCAGGTCGGCACACTTGTTCAAAACGCGGCGGTTGGTCATTCCAGAAAATCAATCAGCGCGCTCATGGACATCAGGCCCGATTATGCCAACTTGATGGACGGAGAGGCAATATCAAGGGTATCTCCGGAACTTGTCGGCCCTGGAGCGATGATTGTCATCAGGCCGGGAGAAAAAGTGCCTCTTGATGGAAAAGTGCTTGCAGGCACTTCCATGCTGGACACATCTGCAATAACCGGCGAGTCCATGCCCCGGGAAGCGGCTCCCGGCGATGAGGTTTTGTCCGGAACCATCAATCTGAACGGTCTGTTGACGGTTCAGGTGACAAAAGCATACGGAGAGTCCACCGTTTCCAAAATCCTTGAACTTGTTCAGAATGCAAGCGGTAAAAAGGCTCCCACAGAAAACTTCATCACGAAGTTCGCCCGCATCTATACCCCGGGCGTGGTTTTCATCGCGCTTTTTCTGGCCGTGGTCCCGCCATTGACGTTACCTGGGGCGATTTTTTCCGATTGGATTTACAGAGCCCTTGTATTTCTGGTGGTTTCCTGTCCGTGCGCCCTGATGATTTCCATCCCGCTTGGCTTTTTCGGTGGCATCGGCGGGGCATCCCGGCATGGCATCCTGATAAAGGGCGGAAACTATCTTGAAGCCTTGAACAATGTGGACACAATTGTCTTCGACAAAACAGGGACACTTACGAAGGGTGTGTTTGCAGTGACAAAAATCCGGAGCGTGCTTCCCGAAGGAGATCCGTATCCTCTTGATAGTGGTTCCCTTCTTCCTGACGGCAATCCCAGGACGCTTGATGGCAACGCTAAACTGTTTGAAGATAATGCCAGGACGCTTGATGCCAATGCCGCCCTGCTTGAAAAAGCCGCATACGCCGAAAGTTTTTCCACACACC
>CAZFWQ010000280.1:0-3791 GCA_964522755.1 uncultured Oscillospiraceae bacterium
AAACTGAAAACGTGTGAAAACTGAAAACGTGTGAAAACTGAATGCGCTTGTCAAAGTTTAAAAACTGCCTCTCTTCGGTTGCTGCTTTGAATGTTGATTCCAGCAGGCATCAGAAAAGAGGCAGTTTTCATGCAGGTATGCACCAAGGCCCGGACCGGGAAGCATAGGATGTGCCGGAATGGGAATCATCGGCCGCGAACGACCTGGAACGGCCATCCCATGATTCCGCCCATGTCCCTCACATCCAGATATCCGAGTTTGCCGAGAACCCGGGCTGCCTGCGCACTTCTTGCACCACTCTGGCAGTAGACCACGATTGTCTTTTCCTTGCCGCCCAGTGTTTTTTCAGCACTGGATGCCAGTTGATCCAATGGCAGGAGCGTGCTTCCCGGGATGTTCGCACTCATGTGCTCTTCCTTCGTGCGCACGTCGAGCAAGACAAAATCCACGCGGTTGGCCAGCATTTCATGTACCTGCGCCGGTTTCACATGCCCGGCCGCCGCTTTCTTTTCAAAAAACATCCTGAATTCCTCCCGTTTTCATCATGAGGCGGAGAGCGCTCCCGAATCCTAAAGATGAGGCAGTGCAATAGCCTGCTGCTGATGAGATTGTAACCTGATTCCGCATCTGCGTATGTGATTGTGTCACCAAACAAGTGATGTCACCATGCCATCAAACAGGGGATGTCACCAAACAGGGGATTGGAAATATATCCTTGCCGCTGTATAATGGATGACATCTCCACTCGATGGAGCCGTCAATGTGCCGCCATATGCGGGAATAGACCTTATTGGAGGACTCATGCAGAATTTGCGAAAGGTAATGGCAGAAAAAGGATTCCGGATGACATCCCAAAGGGAAGCCGTCCTCAAGACGGTTCAGATCTGCGAGGGGGAACACCTGACAGTCGAGGAGATCTATGACCGAACCCGTTCGGCAGCTCCGGAAATCGGCATCGCCACGGTCTATCGAACCCTGCAGCTGCTTACTGACATCGGATATCTTTCCCGGGAATACCTCGGAGACAATACGGTCCGATATGAAATAAACCATGAGGAAGAGCATCATGCCCATCACCATATGGTATGCCTGTCCTGCGGAACCATTACCGAGGCGAAGGGCGACCTGATGAATGCGATAGAGGAACTTCTGCAAACGCAGTATGGCTTCGAGATAGTCGATCACCGCATCCAGTTTCTCGGGTACTGTGCGGGTTGTCAGTTGAAGAATGCCGATTCGTAATGCTTTCCCGGTGCATTTCCGTGAAAAACGGCACTATTAGGCACTATGCGGCAAAATATCCCTAAATTTCCTGTTAGCAGGCTATTACAAGGGGTATATACGTGTTGGGCACCGTTATGGTGCGGTGGATCATTGAAAGGAGAGCGAGTATGAACAAGGCGGATCTCATCGATCAAATCGCAGAAAAAGCGAATCTGACCAAGAAGAATGCCGGAATTGCACTGGACAAAATGGTGGAAAGCATCAGCGACTCGCTGATAAAGGGCGAGAAAGTCACACTCGTCGGCTTTGGCACTTTCGATGTGCGTGACCGCAAGGCAAGGACAGGCGTCAATCCCCAGACTAAGGCCAAAATCAAGATCCCGGCGTCAAAAGCTCCTGTGTTCAAGGCTGGCAAGCAATTGAAGGCAAAAATCGCCATACAGGCCAAACCAGTGAAGAAGAAGGCCGTGAAGAAATAGGCCGTGAAAAATGACCGTGAAACGACAGGCTGCAATACAGGCTAGACATATTGGATTTCAGGGGAATGGCATGTGATGCCGTTCCCCTTTTTCAGTTCCTGCAGTAATTGCGAATCACCATGGCAAAGGCCCGGGCAGCCATGGCACAGGCCGTGACAGTCATGGCACGCTTATCGGCAGGCAGTCTTGCGAACAGGAGGGCATGAAACGCCAAGCCTCATGATGGGCAGTGCCACCCCATGAACAACACACCCCATGAAAAACAATGGCGCGGGAAACCATGATGCGATACACTGTGAAAGTGATATGCGGATGACCCGCCGATGGCCCATCGGGGGCATCCCGCACGAGAATGGAGAACGGTCGCCATGGAAGCACGCTTGAGGTTCACAAAGGTTGAAAAGAGCTGGATCACCTATGACGCAGGCAATTCCGCCTTTACCATGCTGGTGTCGTCCATCATCCCAATCTACTTCAGATCCCTGACCGAGAGCGGGGGCGTCACCAGTACCCAGTCCATGTCCAGCTGGGCGCTCATCACATCGGTTTCCACGCTCATCCTGGCGCTCATTTCCCCGTTTCTGGGTCCCATTGCCGATTTTCGCGGCATGAAAATCAAACTGTTCGCCGGTTCCCTGGCTGTCGGCCTGATTGCGGGCCTTTCCCTCGGTCTGGTTTCCGGCTGGGTCGCCTTCGCATTGATGTTCATCATCGCCAAAATCGGGTACAACAGCACTTTGGTCTTTTATGACTCGATGCTCACGGATGTCACCACAAACGAGAGGATGGACCGGGTCTCTTCGCTGGGATTCGCAGTCGGATATATTTCCAGCTGCATCCCCTTCATCCTGTGCATCGGGCTCATCCTGTCGGCAAAGACGTTCGGCCTTGAAACAGCCATGGCCACGCGCATTTCCTTTTTCATCACCTGCGCCTGGTGGGGCATTCTTACGATACCGCTGTTCCGGAATTACAAACAGACCTGGTTTGTCGAAAAACGCGCACGCGTGGTCCGTGAGTCGCTCAGGGAGCTTATGACCACATTGAAGGGCTTGACGAAGCAAAAAACGATACTGTTCTTCATGATTGCCTTTTTCTTTTATATTGACGGCGTGTACACGATCATCGGCATGGCGGCTTCCTACGGAGACACGGTTGGCATCAGCAGCACACAGATGATACTGGCCCTGCTGCTCACTCAGGTCATCGCATTCCCGTTTGCCATTCTTTTCGGTCGCCTTGCTCAGCATTTCAATACCAGACGCCTCATCGAGGTGTGCATCGTCGGCTACATGGGCATCGCCCTGTTTGCACTCCAGTTGGACAGGGCCTGGGAATTCTGGTTCCTGGCTGTCTGCGTGGCCATGTTCCAGGGCGGCATCCAGTCGCTGTCCCGGTCGTACTTTGCCCGCATCATCCCGAAGGAACACTCGAACGAATATTTTGGACTGTTCAACATTTTCGGGAAGGGTGCCGATTTCCTCGGCCCGCTTCTCATGGTCCTGACAGCGAGCATCATAAAAAACAAGCCGAATCTGACAGTCCTTCCCCTTGTTCTCCTTTTCATCGTTGGTTTTGTCTTCATGCGCCTGCTGCCGGCGGAAAACAATAACTAGGGCATCCGGGGCGCCTGAAAAAAGGAAGTGCAACAGTGTCCTGCCCATTGATTTTTGACAATCCCGTTGGTATAATGGAATTGACAAAAGTCGATAAACGCAAGACTGTTGCGGTCATGCAAGTTCCGGCGCGCGATGGATGGAGTGACAAATGATGGGGAACCTGATGATCTGCGATTTGACCGAAGGGGAAAAGCTTGCCTTCCTTGCATGCCTCTTCATGTCCGGCGACATGTCATCCAATGAATATGTCAGGCAGGCGGAAATGCTTTTCTGCGGGGGCGGGTCCTTTGATGACATGATCGAGCGGGAAACGGACTGGGACTGTCTTAATCGGATGATGGGGAACCGGATGCAGGAAAAGATGATTTCCTGAATGCACTCGGCGAGGCGCCGAAATGCTTCCGGAAGACTTTTGAAAACAGGAGCGGGTCGTCGTAACCGACGCTCCGTGCAGTATCTCCAATGGAAA
>CAZFWQ010000280.1:3801-5036 GCA_964522755.1 uncultured Oscillospiraceae bacterium
GTTCCGCAAGAACTGGCAGGCCTTTTCCATGCGAAGGTTCATGAGGAAGTCCCGTGGAGGCTGCCCGGCCACATCCCGGAATATTTCGCTGAAATAACTCCGGTCAAGGCCGACATGGGCGGCTGCCTCAGATACGCCGACTGGCCTCGCATAATTCATGCGGAAATAATCCAGCGCTTTTTTCACATACTCTTCCCTCCGGTTCGGCTTGTCTGTTGTTTCGCGCCCCGGTCCGGCCATTTCAACGAGTTCGGAGAGAAAAAGGTATAGAATGCCAAGCAGGCGGAGTTCCCGCCCCCGACCGATGGATCCGGCCCCAATCATCTGCTGGAAGCATTGACGCACGAACCCTTCCCGCGCGGTAAAAACAGGGCTTTCAGGCGTCAGGCCCGCCAGATGCAGCCAGGCGGCCGCTTTCGTGCCATGAAAGCCAACCCAGGCATACTGCCACGGGTCCGTGGCATCAGCCTGGTAGAATGTCACTTCGTCCGGGAAAATCAGGAATCCATCCCCTTCACGAAGAGCCCATGCCCTTCTTTCCGTTTGGAAAACGCCTTTCCCCGAGAGCGCGAAATGGATGAGGTAATAGTCGCGAACGGCAGGACCGAAGCTGTGCCCGGGCAGGCACGCCTCTGATCCGCATTGGATCATGTCCAGGTCCAGAAGGTTTTGCCTGACGAATTCAACCGGTGATGTCATGCGGCATTGTCCTTTCAACTGCGTGCAAACCATTCGCTTGTCTTTTCGAACGTCGCAAACTGTTGTCCTATTCCAACATTATGCCATATCCTGCCCGCATCCCGCCATACCAAGGCAAGGAAAACTTCCTTACAATGATGGGTGAGTGCCGATCGTGTCCGTATGACTTCAGCACGTGGTGTCAGGCACACTATCGGTATGTCGGCGTCATGCGGCGGTATCGGAACACAATCATCACCATGGAGGAAAAACAATGAAGAAAATCGCTTTCATCGGAGCCGGCAGTTTCGGCTTCACCCGTGGCCTCGTGAAAGACATCCTCTCGTTCCCGGCCTTCTCTGACTGCACCATTGCACTCATGGACATCAATCCCGAAAGATTGGCCTACATCACACGGGCAATAAACAAAATCGTGGCTGCCGGTCATTATCCCGCGAAAGTCATCTCCACGACAGACCGTGCCGAAGCCTTGACGGGCGCAGACGGCGTGCTCTGCACGATATTGTCCGGAGGGGTGCAGATTTGGCGTCATGACA
>CAZFWQ010000281.1:0-4991 GCA_964522755.1 uncultured Oscillospiraceae bacterium
CGATTTCATCTCCGTGCCCCATTTCCATGAGAACCTTGAGCAGTTCCGGGCTGAGGATGGAAGGAATTCCTTTCAGCATGATGTTGTTCTCCTTTCGATGTTTGAAATCATGGGATACCGTTCGTTGCTGCATTGAATCCGGGTTGAATCAGGACTGAACCTAAGCTGAATACGGGTTGAATCTGGGCTGAATCCGGGCTGAATCTTGGTTGAATCCGGGCTAAAACCGGATTGAATCTTGGCTGAATCCGGACTTATCCTGACAGAAGACGAAACGTTTCGCGCTAAGCAGCAAATCGATTGCCTTATCCAACCGGGGGAGGTCCTACGGAAGCCTTCATCAGCAGTTCCGTCTTCATCCGGAAAAGGGCCGGATACCCCGCCATGTCGCCCTTCATGCGCCTAAGCAGCGTGTGGGCGGCTGTCTCGCCGATAAGGCGGATGGGTTGGACAACAATGGAAAGGGGCGGTTTCAAGATTTGAGCCATGGCCTGATTGTCGAATCCGATAAAGGACAAATCCTCCGGCATGCGCATACTCTGTTCATTGATGGCCATCATCGCACCCAGCGTCATTTCATAATTCGTGACGAAAATGGCTGTCGGTGCCGGTTTCATGTCCAATAGCGCCATCGTCTGGCGGTATCCCCCCTCTGTCGTGTACTCGCCGTGCCGTATGAGAACCTCCTCCACCGGGATGTTGTAATCCCCATGAACACGCAGATAGCCACTAAGCCGTTCCTCTGCCGTATGAATGTCTCCTGGCCCGCTGATGATGCCAATGCGCCGATGCCCCTGGATTATCAGCTGCTCGACGGCCCCATAAGAAGCATTGAGATTGTCTACCAGGACGGTGTCGCAGGAAACGCCTTTCACGGGCCTGTCTATGAGGACAACGGGAATGTTTCGGACACGCAGCTGCTCCAATGCTTCCGCGCATCCTCCAAGAGGCATCATGAGCAGGCCGTCGATCTGCCGGTCGACCAGAAAATCCAGTTTTTTCCGTTCCATTTTCGGATCCTGCCGGTAATCGCAGATCAGTGTGCTGTATCCATGTTCCTGAAGCACATTTTCAACGTTTGACACGATACTGGTGCAGAAGATGTTTTCCAGATCGGGAATAAGCACCCCGACTGTCATGGTGCGGCTGGTTTTCAGGCCACGTGCCATGCTGTTCACTTTGAAACCGAGCTCCGCAACTGCCTGATCTATCAGGAGCCGGTTTTCATCGAGCACATTTCCGCCGTTGATGTACTTTGAGATGGTGGCAATGGATAAACCTGCATGTCGGGCCACATCCTTGATGGTGCTGGCCATTGGGTATCTCCTTTGCGCGAAACGTTTCGCTTTCCAAAATAGTCTATGCCAATGGAGTGAATCCGTCAAGGGCCAACATGTAAGATAGGAACGATATGAACGAATGGTCTTCAGAATGTCGCGATGATCTTGATGAACCGTTCAGGATGGGCGGACATCTCTTCAACAGCGCCGGCAAGCTTTTCAAGGGAACGCGTATTTTGTGAAACCAAAAGATGAACAGGAATCCTTTTCTGCCTGATCATTTCCATGGCTTCCGGAAACTCAAGTGCGCTGTTTCGTGACCCATAAAGATCTATCTCCTTCTTTGTGAACAAACCCGTGTCCATTGAAATTTTTTCTTTTGGCCAACCGGTCAATACGATGCGGCCCGCATAAGAAACATAGTTTGCAACGGCCGCGATGGATGACGCCGCCCCGGATGCTTCGATGACGACCTCCGCCATGCGTCCGGCAGTGATTTCCCGGATGGCATCCACAACATCCGACAAACCCGGATTGATTGCATGGACAACGCCAAACTGCTTCGCCAGCTCAAGGCGCTCACTGACAGGATCGATCAGAATCGGATGCGCGCCAAAGGCAATCGCCACTCCGGCACAGAGCAGGCCGATGGGACCGGCACCACAGACCACCACGAATTCCCCGGCTTTGACGCGGGCACGATGGTTGGAGTGCAGGGCGATGGTCAGCGGTTCGATGAGCGCCGCATCCTCCCAGTTCATTCCTTCCGGAATGCGATGGGTAAGCCGCCCAGGATGCACAAACCGTTCAACCATCCCCCCGTCTGTATGAACGCCCAGCACTTTGAGGTTTTCACAGCAATTGGAACGTCCGATGCCGCACGGATAGCAAACCCCGCAGTTTATATAAGGCTCCAGCGCAACCCGGTCCCCAACGGCAAACCCGGATCTGCTTCCGGCTTCACTGACCTCGCCGGCCAATTCATGCCCGATTACCCGTGGATAGGACACCAGCGGGTTTGTACCCCGGTAGGCACCGATGTCGGAACCGCAGATGCTGGCCGCGTGAATGGCGACCATCACTTCGTCCTCCCTGATTGAAACAGGTGCAGGAACATCCTTGATGCTGATTTGGAGTGGGGCCGAGAGGTATACTGATTTCATTTTGCGGCCTCTTCTTTCATGGTCATCCTTTTTGAAGTATCCCCAGCAGCACATCGGGGTTCAGCCGCTTCAATGCATCGTCAACAAACAGGCCATCTTTTCTCCACAATTTCCCATCTAGGTAAATCTCGCCGCCGCCAAACTCGGGCATATGGCTCTGCACGATATCCCAATGAACAGATGAAGGGTTGCCATCCGAATCTGTGCCTCCTGGTGTGAAATGAAGGCTACCTGCCATTTTCTCATCAAAAAGCGTGTCGATGATCGGCCGCCTGATGTACGGATTCACCCCAATGGCGAATTCGCCGATATATCGCGCCCCTGCGTCCGTGTCCAGGATTGCTTCCATGCGTTTGGCGTCGTTTGCTTCAACCCCTGCTACCCGGCCCTCTTTGAATGTCAGCCTGATGTCGCGATAAACAAATCCCTGATGATTGGATGGGACATTGTAAGAAATAATCCCATTCACCGACTCGCGAACAATCTCCATAGCCGTCTCGCCGTCCGGAATGTTCCAGGTTCCGGCGCTGATGAAGCAATTGACGCCCTCGATGGAAAAAGAAATGTCCGTTCCGGGTGAAAGGATTCGCACCCGGCCTGCATGGTCCAATGCCGCCTTGAGGGGTTCCATTTCCTGGTAAAGTGCTTGATAATCCATGGTGCAGACATTGAAGAAATATTCTTCGCAGGCATCGGTGCTCATACCGCACTGCTGTGCGAATGCCGCTGTCGGGTATCGGATCAGGGATGTCCGCAAAGTTGGTTTCCGTGCCAATTTGCCCAGCCTGATACTCATGCCGGCGAACTTCCGTATGGCTTCCTGCGGCACATCGGCAAGTTCGAACCCATTATTCTGGCTGCGAATGGTCAGGATGCAGTCCATATCCTTCCTGAGGTGATACATGCTCTCATACCAGGATTCGAGCTGCTCATCGGTTATCCCCATCAGCCATGCGCACCTGACGCGTGATGACTGGTGAAGTACGAACGGCAGCCCGCCCTTGGCCTGGATGCTTTTGATTGCAGCCATGATCAGATCATCACAATCATCCGTCGCATCAACAAGAACCTTGTCCCCCGGAGTGATTTTCAGCGAATGGCCGGCAATCATGTCCGCAATGGCATCCATCCTTAGATTCAATTCCCCGTACCGCCTTTCTGCTAAAAGGGCATATGCCTGATGAAATCACTGCCCTGATGATATCACTGCCCTGATGAAATCACATTATTTCCTGTCGATATGGAACGGTTCACCAGATAATCAATCGTCACAAAGCGTAACGGTTCACCTGATAATCAATCGTCACAAAGCGTAACGGATCACCTGATAATCAATCGTCACAACGCGTAATGATCACCGGATAGTCATCCAAATCGTCTTCAACTCCGTGTACTGACGATTCGCCCACAAAGACTTGTCCCTGCTGAAGAACCCCGATTGCTTGAACCCGCCGAAGGGCGTCGTCATATCGCCTTCCGAAAAGCAGTTGACGGAAATCGTTCCGGCGCGGATGGCTCTGGCGATGCGGTGAACTTGATTGACATCATCAGACCAGACCGAGGCGTGCAGGCCGTATTCAGTATCATTGGCCATCCTGACCGCTTCTTCTTCGTTGCCGCACGTCATCACCGCCACGACAGGCCCGAAAATCTCTTTCCGCGCGATGGACATGTCGGGAGTGACATTGTCAAATACAGTGGGCTCGATAAAATATCCGCCCGTTTCCTGCAAAATACGATTTCCGCCGCATACAAGCCGCGCCCCTTCATTCCCAGCGATGGAAATATCATTCAGAATGGCCTCCATGTGAGGTTTTTCAATGATTGCTCCCAGTTTATACTGTGGATCCAGCGGGTCGCCTACCGTCCACTCCTTTACTTTTTCGATGAATTTCTCCAGGAACCTGTCCTTGATATCCTTATGGACGATGATTCTCGAGTTGGCGCTGCAATTCTCGCCCATGTTCCAGAACGCTGCCATGGCTGCCTCTTCAGCTGCCGTATCCACATCGGCGACGTTCGGCATGACGACGCATGGGTTTTTTCCGCCCAGTTCAAGCAGAACCCGCTTCAGGTTAGACTTTCCTGCATTCTCAAGCAACGTGCGTCCCACAGCGGTTGACCCCGTGAATGTAATCAAATCTATGTCCGGATGCAGGGCGATGACTTCCCCGACATTTTTGCCGGACCCTGGAACAACATTCAGGACCCCTTCCGGGATTCCCGCTTCCATGGCCAGTTCCGCCATTCTCAGCATAGTCAGGCTGGTCAGCTGCGCGGGCTTCACGACCACGCTGTTCCCCGTTGCCAGAATGGGACCCAGTTTCCAGCCTGCCATCATCATCGGGAAATTCCATGGAAGGATGGCTCCGACTACCCCGATTGGCTCCCGCACAATCATGCTCACGATATTGGAGCCCGCAGCCGTCATCTGGTCTTCCAGCTTGTCAGCCGCTTCCGCATGCCATGCGATGCAATTGGCCGTTTCCGGCACATCGATTTGCGCGGTGTCGCGAATGGGCTTTCCGCTATCCAAAGATTCCAATAC
>CAZFWQ010000282.1:0-4977 GCA_964522755.1 uncultured Oscillospiraceae bacterium
CCGACAAAACCTCGTCACCGCGGTAAACCTCTTCCCTGAAGCGGCTGTTCATGCCTTTCTCCGTTTTCGGCCTTGCCGTGCCGTCCCGCTGAAGCCGTTCAACCCGTTTTTCGATGGAAAACGCCTGCCTGTGGAATTTGGGATTGTCCGCGCGGTTCGCCCAGTCGTGAAGGCGCTTTATGGCCGCCTCCAGTTGGCGAATCTTCTTCTGCTCGTTTTCATAGCGCGCCATCGCATCGATGCGCCGTTGTTCCCTCAGGGCCGCATAGGCCGAATAATTTCCCGGATAGAGGCTGCCGACCCCGTCATCTATTTCAAAGATGAGTTTTGCAACCTGGTCCAGAAAATACCTGTCGTGCGAGATGATCAGCACCGTGCCGCGATAGTCTTCAATAAAATCTTCAAGCCATTCCACGGAACGGATGTCAAGATGGTTGGTCGGTTCGTCCAGAAGCAGGATATCCGTTTCCCGGAGCATGATCCGGGCCAGGCTTACACGCGTCTTCTCACCCCCGCTGAGTTTGGAAAACGGCTGATCAAGCATTTCCGGGGGAATGTCAAGTCCCTGCGTGACACGGCTGAACCGGACATCCATTTCGTATCCGCCGCGGTGTTCGAATTCGGTTTGAAGGGATCCGAAACGGCGCACCTGCTCTTCCCCATCTGAAAGCGTGCACGCCAGATCCTCAAGCCGTTCCTTCATTTTCAGCAGTTCGGAAAAAGAGGACTGCAGCACGTCCCGCACCACCGCATCGGCAGGATACTGCGGCAATTGGTCCAGCAGGCCGATTCGCCTGTTCCTGGCGATGTGCATGCTCCCTTTTTCGAAGTGCTCCGCTCCGGATATGATCCGGAACAAGGTTGTCTTGCCGCAGCCGTTCCCCCCTACGATGCCGATTTTCGCGCCATCGGGGACATCAAGCGACAAGCCCTTCAGCACATGCAGGGAGCCGTAATACTTCTGAATGCCGCTCAGGCTGATTTCAGGCATGCTGTTCCTTTCGGGGAAGACTGCAGGATGAAGAGGATGGCTTTCGCAATCCGGATACGCGACCTCAAGTCGCTCCATGAACCATTATATCAGATGAATGCCCAGGCCGCTCATGTGCAGCGCGCATCACGACATGAATACAACGAGGCTGCATTCGCATGCCAATGAATCCGGTGCAAAGCCGTTTTTCGCAGTGATGCCCTCATCACGCAGTCATGGACAACGGGAGGCATGTTTCCATTTCCCTGACCAAAACCGTCAGCGTGCATCCGGCATGATGATATCCGCATGGAGGTCCATAGCAGTCCTCTTCCAGCCTCATCAGCCCTTCGGCATATTCAAGGCTGCCAATCAGGTTCAGCATGGCATGGCCGAAACTGCGGACCCGGTGAAGAAATGACAGGTTCATGGAAACATGTCCGTCTCCGAAAACAGTCGCCCCGCAGGATGTGAATCCAGCTTTGGCCGCTTTGCCGATCAACTCCGGCGCATCCGGATATCTAAAGGTATCCGTTTCAGCAAGAGTAGGAAAATACCGGGCTGTAATTCGGCCCAGCATCTGCTCGTGTGTCTCTGCCAGTACAAGCAGCCTTCCATCTTTTTTCAAAACGCGTGCTGCGGCGGACAGGATTTTCGGCAGGGTACCAGAATGAAAACTGGTCTGGTGTATCAGTATGGCGTCGAAAAATGCTTCCTGCAAAGGGATTGTCAGCCCGTATCCCTGGATGAACACGACATCCGGCTCGATAGCTTTCGCTTTTTCCAAAAGAATGTGGGAATCTTCAGAAGCAAAGACCCTGGCTCCCGAAGTCCTCGCAATCATGCCCGAGAGATGCCCCAGCCCGCAGCCGAGTTCCAGAACATGCGAACGGCTCGAAATGCGTCCCGATTTCAGAATCAGGGTCACCATTTCCGCTTCCGCATCCTCCTGCAGCCAGTTTTCGTAGGGAAACCATTCCGTCTGCATGATCAATCGCCTCCACTAAACGTATAAATATACATATTATATGCATAATTATACATTCGTCTCATCGTGAAGTCAAATGCCATTTCAGCGGATGCATGGTTATCGAGTGATAATGTCATCCCGACGTTTCAGCAGACGTGTGGTTATCGAGTGATAGTGTCATTCCGACACTTCAGCGGATGACGGCATATGTTCGGGATCAGTGATGGAAAAGGCGCAGGCCCGTGAAGCACATGACCATGCCATATGCGTCGGCCGCCGCGATGATTTCGGCGTCCTTCACCGAACCGCCTGCCTGGGCCACGTATCGGACGGCACTCGCGGCCGCCCTGTCGATGTTGTCGCGGAACGGGATGAAGGCATCCGAGGAGTACGAGATCCCGTCAAATGACCTGAAAAAAACCTGTTTCTCCTCCCCGGTCAGTTTCTCCGGAACTTCCGAGAACAAGGTCCTCCACTCGGCAAGTTCGACATCCGTGATGTCATCCCGGAGGAACTGGTCGATCGCGTTGTCTTTCACGGAATGGGTCAGGCCTTCCCTGAACTTCATGCCCAGAATCTTCGGGTGCTGGCGCAGCATCCAGCTGTCGGCCTTCCCTGCCGCGAGGCGCGTGCAGTGGATGCGGGACTGCTGCCCGGCCCCGACGCCGATGACCTGTCCGCCGCTGGCGAAGCAGATGGAGTTCGACTGTGTATACTTGAGGGTGATGGTGGCGATAAGCAGGTCCCGGACGGCAGATTCAGGCATGTCCTTCTCCCGGGTCACAACCTGCCTGAAAAGCGAAGCGTCGATGCATGCGTCGTTGCGGCGCTGCTCGATGGTGATGCCGAACACGTCCCTTGTCTCCATCGGGGCCGGACGGTAGGAAGCGTCCATCTTCATGATGACATACGCGCCCTTTTTCTTCGATTTCAGTTTTTCAAGCGCTTCGGGGTCCAAGCCGGGTGCGCTGATGCCGTCCGACACTTCCTTCGCCAGTAAATCCGCCAGGGTAACATCGACGACTTCACTCACTGCGACAAAATCCCCGTATGAAGAGACGCGATCGGCACCGCGCGCGCGCGCATAGGCAATCGCAACGGGAGAAAGCACTTTTCCTTCCACATGGCACGATGCGGCCAGTGCCGGCGTCATCGGAATGCCGACGGCCGCGCCTGCCGGGCTTACATGCTTGAATGAGGCCGCGGCAGGGTATCCGGTTGCCTCATGCAGTTCGCGGACAAGCTGCCATGCGTTCAGCGCATCCATGAAATTGATGTAACTTGGCGTCCCGTTCAAGACTTCCAAGGGGAGGTCACCGCTCTTCATGAACAGGCGCGACGGTTTCTGATGTGGATTGCATCCGTATTTTACCGTTATCTCTTTCATTTGCCCGCCTCCGGCCGCAATGCGGCATGCCTGTTGATGATGCTGGTTTCCACGGCTCCCGTGACCCTGTCCATGGTGCGTGCGAACAATGCGACGCGGTTGTCCTTGTTCAGGAGCGGCCAATAAAATGCCGCCGCTTCTTCGGCAGTATCGGGAACCGGCACCGGGAAAGGGTCTCCTGTGAAAGTCGGCAGCGGGTTCCCGTCTCCCTGGTAAGTATGGATGCAGTGGCCGAATCCCTGGATTGCCTTGTCATACCTGTAGAAGCAGCGGACGCAGCATTCCGGGTTTCCATCCTGCGCCTTCAGAATGGACAGGCGATAGGAACCCAATGGATCGGCGACGTCCGTCATCCCGCTGATGCGGGGAGTCCAATTGGGCGGGTCCGGTTCGAATTCACGCGTCATCAGGGCATCTTCAAAGGATTTTCCTTCAGGCACGAGCCGGCAGAGCGTATCCGTCTGATCGCCGTTCGTGACGAAATGTACCGATCCCGACTGTCGGGTGGGCCAATATATGACAAGTGACGGGTCCGTCAGTTTTGCCGGATCATATGCCTTCGTGCGGATACCATCCGGTTCCTCCGCAAAAATCCGGTTGCGGCTGTTTTCACTCCGCCCCATGAGCCAGTAGAGAAGAATCATTTTGGTTCTGTAGGTGGTCATCCCGATGATGATCCCTCTTCCCGGATACGGATTCTTTTTGATTCGCGCAAGGTTTTTTGCTGCCAGTTCCGTGAACATTGGAATTCCCCTCCCTACGGGCCTTTGCCTGCCTGCCGCCTAAATCAGCCGCTCCGGAACAAACTCTGCAAGGAAAGGGTCCGGCGCCATTGTCCAGATGCCCGGAATTCCCGCATGCCGCGCACCAATCAGGAAATGAAGCATGGCAATTCCGCAGTCTATGACGGCTGTGCCGCGCGGCCCTGCTCCCTCGGCGAGACGGATGCGCATCCGTTCGCCGTTCGGTGAAAAACGCCATGGCTGGATATTGATGCCCGACGGGGCCATCCTGGCGCAGTCCAGCGCTGTTTTTTGCCAGTCCGGCAGCTGGTCCGGGTTGGTTCCCGGCATGATTTCCCCGAGCGACTTCCGTTTCCTGCCCGCCGTAAACGCGGTCACCGCCTTCTCCTTGAGCGTTTTTCCCGGTGCCGCCGCTCCAAGCGGGCTTACGCAGAGGAGCTCTTCACCGGGCTCAAGGCAAAGGATTGCCTCGGCCTCCGCGCGTTTGAACGTTCCGGCTACCCAGCAAGTGGAAAGCCCAAGTTTCACCGCGGTCAGGACAAGCCACTCCCCATAATAGCCGATGCGCAACAGCGCGTCCGCATCGGTGGATTTCGCGATGAACGCCATATAGGAAACGGCGCCCGTAATCATGCCGTATCCGGCCCTTCCCTGAAAAATCCGTTCCGCGCCATCGCGCCGCAGAACCATTTTCACCTCGGGTTCAGCTTCCTGAAATCTGCCGACAAGCTGCTCCAATTCATCAAGAACAGGAATCGGAGCGGGTGCGGACAGGAAGCTTCGTCTGGACACTCTCTTGTAAACGGCTTCATACAGGCCCGGATCCGGTCTCAACATCTCAATGCCTCCAATTGCGGGATCACGCTTTGCCATGTTTCGTCATGGTCTGTCATTAAGCTTCTGGAAC
>CAZFWQ010000283.1:0-431 GCA_964522755.1 uncultured Oscillospiraceae bacterium
GGCCTTGGGAAATCCGGCACGTGCCGGAGGATTTGCTTGAGGTCCATCTGGTTTTCATCCTTTCAGGCTCAATGCCAAGGCAATCCTTATTCAAGCCAATGCCAGGGCAATCTCCATCATGGCGGTAAAGGTGTTCTGCCTTTCCTCCGCCGTGGTGAGTTCATGCGTGACGAGTGAGTCCGAAATGGTGAGGATGCACAAGGCGTTCGCCCCGCCGCGGGCCGCATTCAGATAGAGCGCGGCCGCCTCCATTTCCACGGCCATGACGCCCATCTTTGCCCACTTTTTCCAACTGTCCGCATTGTCATCATAGAAAATATCGGAAGAAAGGATATTGCCAACATGTACGGGAATTGATTTTTCCTGCGCGACGGACACCGCCTTTTGTAAAAGCGACCAGGAGGCGATGGGGGCAATGGGTCCTGGCAGTC
>CAZFWQ010000283.1:441-3845 GCA_964522755.1 uncultured Oscillospiraceae bacterium
ATGACGATGTCCCGGACATGGATGTGCGGCTGCAGTGAACCGGCAGATCCGATTCGGATGAGGTTTTTCACGCCGTATTCGTGAATGAGCTCCCAGGAATAAATGCCTATGGAGGGCATGCCCATGCCCGTGCCCATGACGGAAACACGACGGCCTTCGTATTCGCCCGTATAACCCAGGATGTTCCTGGTTTCATTGAAACAGGATACGTTTTTGAGGAATGTATCCGCGATGAACCTGGCCCTGAGCGGATCGCCCGGCAGCAGGATGGTTTCGGCAATCTGGTCCCGGCGGCTTGCCTGGATGTGCGGTGTCGGTATCATGCAGTTTCTCCTTTCCTGCGATGACGGTGCTCAAAAAGCTGAACAGGCAACCCGGCATGGCTTATCGGATTCCGATAAGCCATGCTGGAATTGATAGAACCTTGACGCATTCGAAAAGCAGTGCTGGAATTGATGAACCTTGACGGCATTCGAAAAGCCATGCCGGAATTCTGATGGTCATTACAGTATTCGAAAAGCCAAACCGGTCATGCAAGCTGGAAGAGTTCGATGGATTCGCCGTCAAGTCCGTTGAAGAACATGATGCGGACCGGCAGGGGCGGATTGCTTGGAATGACGATGTCCTTGGGCTCCATTGTCACGGTCAGGCCGGCTGCGCGAACACCCGCCAGCGCCTCATCAAGCTTCGTGGTGCGGAGCGCGACATGAAAGAAGCCGTTGCCCTGGTTTTCACCGGTTCCTCCGGCAAAAACCTCGAAGCACGCGCCGTCGCCGGTATCCAGCATGATGCCGCGCCCGCTGCCCTCACCCCAGGCCATGACTTCCTCACAGCCCAGCACCTTCTTGTACATTGCCACCGAAGCCTCGAAATCCTTCACCTTGATGGCCACATGATGGAAGCCTCCGCCTCCGAGTACCTTGTTTGTTCCCATTTTTGTTCCCTCCATTTTCCGTATAGTCTTATTTTGTGGCGAATTGAATTCTATTGATTCGAAGTCTATATTTGTCAGGGCATCAAGTCGCATATTTGCTTGAACAGGCGGAATACCGTTTCTGAATCTCCTTCCGGTCCTAGCGGCAATCAGCCTTTTGCCCCTGCATGTACCTTTTTCAGGACGGCAAGCGCCAAAGGCGCCTCTTTGGCAAGATTCTTCACGCCTGCCTCGATGCTGACGCGTTCATCGTACCCGATGCGGCGGAGCATATCAAAGAATGCAGCATATAGGTCTTCCCCGGCATCAACTGGAAATACGCGGTCATGGCTGTTGGCGATATGCACATGGCGCAGAAGCCCTTGCGCATCCAGCAATGCCGTCATGGGCTCGCCGTCCATGCGCATGTGGTAGAAATCCGCCAGCAGCTTGATGTTCGGATGATTCACGGCGCGGACGATGGCGGCACCTTCCGCGATGGAGTTGATGAAATCCGTTTCGCGGACATTCAGCGGTTCCACGGCTCCAACGATGCCGTATTTCGCCGCTTCGCCGCCGATGATGGACAGAACTTCGGAAAACTGTGACACAACTGTTTCACGGGCATATCCTTCAGGCATGCGCCGCGAGCCGCCGTTCCCGACAACCATGGCCTTTCCGCCGAGTTGAGCCACACGGGACAATGCCACGCGGATATAGGAACGGATGGCGTCAAGATTTGCGTTGGGGCCGACAACGCGCATGCTCCATGGGAAAAAGCCATTGCAGGCTTCCACCTTGATTCGAGAGGAATCCACTTTCCGGAGCAGGGCTTGGAATTCGTCATCCGGCAGCGCGGCCACCGCGTTCAAAGTCAGTTCGACATAGTCGAAGCCGGCTTGTTCCACGATGTCGATGTTTTCAGGCGTGGTGCATATGCCAAAACGCATGAGTATGCCTCCTTCGCGCCGACTGATCCCGTGAATGTCCACTGCATCGGCAACATTATCCATTATATCCCGACGGGGTTGCACCGGCAATCCCCAGACGCATTGACATCCCAGGACGCATGGCGGCTTGGGCACACTGTATTCCAGATGTCAAATCAATATGCTTGGGATAGATTCCAGCAACTCAGCCATGCCTTGATGTGAGTGTTCATGGATGACGACAGCCAATATGATAAAATCTGATTGCGCTGCAAAAACCGGTTGATTGTGCAGACTGGTCTGGCGGGCACTCTGAAAAAAATGATTGCCGCATGAAGTTTTGTTTCTTGCGGGGCAGGAAGGAAAAAGATAAGTTGATGCTGCCTTGCAGAAGGAGAGCGAGAGAATGAAGCATTTTAGCAAGCACTCATCTGCCCTGATCTGTGCCATCCTGATTGTGATGATGTTGTTGAGCGGTTGTGGAACCCCTGCCGCCCAGACAACATCAGCGGCGGCAACGACCGCGCAGGCAACAGAGGCGGCAACAGCCGCACCCACAACCGCAGCCACTACTGAAGCCACGACCGCAGCCACTACTGAAGCCACTACGGCCGCAGTGGAACCCGTTGTTAAGGCGCCATTCGGAAATGGCGCAACCATCCGGTTTGCCTGTCTGGAAGGGTGGTATCCCTCAGTGACATTGGCGGACAACCTTCCCGTCTGGCAGGAATTTGAAAAGCGCACCGGTGTCAAAATCCAGTGGGAAGTCTATTCGGATTATGACACAGCGATGCAGCCGCGCGTGGCATCCGGCCAGGACCTGCCCGACATCATGCTGATACCTCCGGCCTGGGGCAATTCTGGTGTTTACAAGCTCGCATCTGACGGACTCATTGTTCCCCTGGACGACCTGATTGCAAAGTTTGCTCCGGACATCGTGAGCCTCTTCGGGCAGTATCCCGATCTGAAGGCGTCCCTTACGGCACCGGATGGCAAAATCTACACCGTTGCCGACACACCGAAATTTGTAAATGACGTAGTCGCATCTTCCTTCTTCATTCGCCAGGACTGGCTTGACAAGCTGGGCATGAAGGCACCAACGACCCCGGATGAATGGTATGCGGTTCTCAAAGCGATTAAGACAACCGATTTGAATGGAAATGGACAGGCAGATGAAATTCCCTTCTCTGGCAATTACGGAAGCCTGTCCTATTTTGGCAGCGCTTTCGGACTGACATCGCCCACGACTCCCTTCTGGTATGACAACAGCGGAAAAGTTTACTGCCAGTATGCCACGCAGGATTATAAAAACTTGCTGACGTTCCTGAACAAGCTGTATTCCGAAGGATTGCTGGACAAGGAACTGAATCGTGACGAACCAAACTTCCAGTCGTTGGCCAGCACGAACGTCGTAGGTTCTTTCGTGACACTGTGCGGCTACCTGACCCTTTATGACAACCTGCTCGTCAAAGCCGGCGCATCCGATGCCAATCATCAGTGCGTAGTGCCGCCGACGGGCCCGAATGGCCTCAAGATATTGAAGCGCGACCCGGTGTGGAGTC
>CAZFWQ010000283.1:3855-4508 GCA_964522755.1 uncultured Oscillospiraceae bacterium
GGATCAACTATGTATGGGGCTCCGAGGAAGGCGTTCGCCTGAATGAATATGGCCTTGAAGGAAAAACGTATACCATGGGTACGGATGGGAAGCCGCACTACACCGATTTCGTCCTGAAAAACCCCGACGGGCTTGACATGTACAATGCGCTCCGTTCGCTTGGCGCATCCGACACGGTGCTGGTCCGTACGCCGATGGATGTCTACATCGAAATGCAGAAAGGCGCAAAATCGCTTCCATTTGAAGAATCCATCGTAAAATACCGGGCGGAGCCGTTCCCGTCTATCATGAGCACAAAGGAAGAACAATCGGTGCTTGATGTTGTCAGCCCGGATTTCGATTCCTATGTCACGGAAATGCAGGTCAAATTTCTGACCGGTGCAGAGCCGCTCAGCAAGTTTGATGACTATGTTGCGACATTGAACAAGATTGGGCTCGAAAAACTGCTCGGTGTCTATCAGACAAAATACAATCGGGCAATGGGAATCAAGTAACATAACCATGCTCTCGGGGGAAACACCGGTGAATAGCGACATGACAGTGCGTATCCGGTGTTTCTCCCGGTGGCTGCTCTTTTAATTGAATCAAGGAGCATGTTGATGATGACATCTCGTGAACGGGTGAAAAGAACACTTGAAAGGCAACCCGTGGAT
>CAZFWQ010000283.1:4518-4950 GCA_964522755.1 uncultured Oscillospiraceae bacterium
GGTGACATCCAGGACGAACGGCTGCGCGACCTTGAGGAATCTGCCAGGTGGCTTCATGACAACACGCAATACTCCATCGTTTGCGGCGAAATGGTTCAGGACTTTCAATTGAGGCCCGGTGGCACCTTGAACTGGTGGATGACGTTGGCCAGTGAACCGCAGATTGCCCATGAGTTCCTGAACAAGGCATGCGAGGCCGGCATCAGCCAGTTCAGGCTGCTTGACCAGGCGGTCGGGAAATATGCCGATATCGCCATGATCTGTGACGACATGGGTGACTGTCGGGGTGTGACGGTTGGTCCCGAACTCTGGCGGGACATATACAAGCCTCATTACAGGCGGCTTTTCAGCGAATGGCACAAATCTTCCCGTATGAAGATCTGTCTGCACAGCTGCGGTTCAATTCGAGACATATTGGATGACCTGATCGAA
>CAZFWQ010000284.1:0-4943 GCA_964522755.1 uncultured Oscillospiraceae bacterium
CGGCTTTTCACCGCAGGTTCCCGACAACCTGCTCCTCCATCTCCTTAGGGGCAGCCATGGGAAGATTTCGTCCGGCGAAGTGGGCCTGCCCATTGGAGATTCGGAAATGGTGCTTCCCTGCGGTACATTCGCCCGCTGGGAATCAAGAGAATGAATGATTTGGAGGAATGCAGGTTGAGCATGAATGAAAAATCCGTCATGGAAGGCGCCTTGGCGGCGCTGCTTTCCAAGAAGGCTCGCAACCCCTGCGTCATCGACATATCGAAAGTATCGACCATAGCCCGCTATTTCGTGATAGTCAGCGGGACGTCGACCACCCATATCAAGGCGCTTGCGGATGCCGTGGAAGACGAACTGGGCCGTTTGGGGCGCAGTCCCTACCGTCGTGCCGGATATGGAAGCGCGCGCTGGATCCTTCTGGATTTCAGCGAGGTGATCGTACATGTTTTTCATGATGACGAACGCGCGTTCTATGGATTGGAACGTTTGTGGCAGGATGGAGAATTCCTGCTGCCGGATGCTGCGGGGGAGAACGGCGGGAACGATCAGCTGCAGGTCAGGCAGCCAGGAAGCGCGTCGGCTACCGGGTAATCCTTGCCCAACCAATGAAGCCGGCATGACAAGCATGTCGGATAGGCTTTACAACAGTTATGACAGGCAAGGCAGGCATATCGGGTACATATGATTCATGCGGCATATACGGGTTGAGCGCGGGGAGGCGAAGTTTCATGACATATTCAACGGAAATCGACCGCAAATGGCAGGAAAAATGGAACAAGGCGGAATTATACCGCTTCGATGAGCAGAACCTGGAGAAAAAGCTTTATTGCCTTGAAATGTTTTCCTATCCGTCGGGTGCGAACCTGCATGTCGGGCACTGGTACAATTTCGGGCTGTCGGATTCCTGGTCGCGCATGAAGCGCCTGCAGGGGTATAATGTCTTCCATCCCCAGGGCTTCGACGCTTTCGGCCTGCCGGCGGAGAATTACGCCATCAAGACCGGCATCCATCCGAAAGATTCCACTTGGGCGAATATTGCCACGATGGAACGGCAGCTGAAGGAAATGGGCGCGACGTTCAATCTGGAATATGAGGTGGTGACCTGTGCGCCGGAATATTACAAGTGGACGCAATGGATCTTCCTCCAGCTTCTGAAAAACGGGCTCGCATATCGCAAGAATGCACCTGTCAACTGGTGTCCGAGCTGTCAGACAGTCCTCGCAAATGAGCAGGTTCAGGACGGATTCTGCGAACGCTGCCGGACGGAGACCACCAAGAGGGATTTGACGCAGTGGTTTTTCAGGATCACGGCCTATGCGCAGGAATTGCTCGATTGCCTTCCTGGCATGGACTGGCCTGAAAAAACGAAGAAGATCCAGACCAACTGGATCGGACGTTCCGAAGGTGCGGAGATTGAATTTGCCGTGGCAGGAACGGATACGTCCTTCCGAGTGTTCACGACGCGCGCGGACACCCTGCTTGGCGTGACCTACGTGGTGCTGGCTCCCGAACAGGAGCTTGTGGACCGGATTACAACCGAATCGCAGCATGAGGCGGTACAAGCCTACAAGGACCAGGTACGCAAGGAATCGGAAATTGACCGCCTGTCCACCGTCAAGGAAAAGACCGGCGTCTTCACGGGGGCGCATGCCGTGCATCCGCTGACCGGGCAGCAGGTGCCCATCTGGATTGCCGATTATGTGCTGGCCGGATACGGCACGGGCTGTGTGATGGCGGTTCCCGCCCATGACGAGCGTGATTTCCAGTTTGCGGGCAAGTACGGCCTCCCGATTCCCCGTGTCATTGCCGCAGCGGGCGGGGAAGACGACACGCTGCCTTTCGTGGAAGACGGCAGGCTTGTAAACAGCGGAGAATTTGATGGACTGTCTTCTGAAGAGGCACGCGCGGCCATTGTCAAAAAACTGGAAGTTAATGGGAAAGGCGCTTTGAAGATCACCTATCGCCTTCGGGATTGGCTTGTCTCCAGGCAAAGGTACTGGGGAACGCCCATACCCATCATCCATTGCGAAGATTGCGGGGCCGTTCCCGTTCCCGAAGATCAGCTCCCCGTGGAACTGCCGTATGATGTCGTGTTCAAACCCGATGGGGAATCTCCGCTTGCGAAATGCGAATCATTCATCAACGCCCCCTGCCCTTGCTGCGGGAAACCCGCGAAGCGGGATGTTGATACACTGGACACGTTCGTGTGCTCCTCATGGTATTTCCTCCGTTATCCGAACAGCAGGAACACGGAAGAGGCATTCAACAGGGAATGGACCAACAAGATGCTGCCGGTGGACAAATATGTCGGGGGAGCGGAACACGCCGCGATGCACCTCCTGTATGCCCGTTTTTTCACGAAGGCGCTTCGGGACATGGGCTACCTGGATTTTGACGAACCCTTCAAGTCGCTTGTGCACCAGGGAACCATCCTGGGCAACGACGGGCAGAAAATGAGCAAGTCCAAAGGCAACACCGTCATGCCGGACACATATATCGAGAAATACGGGTCCGATGTCTTCCGCATGTACCTGGCGTTCGGATTTGCCTATACGGAAGGCGGACCCTGGAACGATGAGGGAATCAAGGCCATAGACCGGTTCTTCGGCCGTGTTGAACGGATGGTGGACAAGGTCGTCACGGAAAGGTCGGATGTTCCCGCAATCCGCATGGAGATGGGACCGGATGAAAAGGAACTGGATTATGTCCGGCATTCAACAATAAAAAGCGTGACGCAGGATACGGAAGTATTCCAGTTCAACACTTCCGTTGCGCGCCTGATGGAACTGACCAACGCGATATACAGGTATGACGCGCTGCCTGTCAGGAATTCAGAACTGCTTGCCGGCATCGTGAAAGACCTGCTCGTCCTGATGTCCCCCTTTACGCCGCACTTTGCCGAAGAGATGTGGGAACGCCTCGGAATCGGCGGATTCCTTTTCGCCAGGACCACGGCATGGCCTGTGGCCGATCCGGCAGCCATGGTGAAGGATGAAGTGGAAATGGCCGTCCAGGTGAACGGGCAGGTGAAATATAAGGTAATGGTGCCCACTTCCGCAGACAATGCCGCTGTCGAAAAAGCCGCGTTGAGCGACCCGAAGGCTTCCCATTACCTTGATGGAAAACAGATAGTCAAAGTGATAGTGGTCAAAGGCCGACTGGTCAATGTGGTGGTGAAATGACTTGCCTCCCCGGGTTGCTGTTATTGAACGACAGACAGCCGGCTTCGAACGACGGGCAGCCGGATTCGGGTCCCGGGCAGCCGGCTTCAGCTGATGCCTGTGACCCGGGTATGCTCGGATTGACAGTAGTTTCCTGGTATCAGTCGGGTCATCGGGCCCTCCCGTGGCGGAATACGCAGGACCCATATCGGATTCTCGTGTCGGAAATCATGCTTCAGCAGACACGTGCCGAAACTGTCATCGGGTATTACGGGCGGTTCCTGGAAGCATTTCCGGATACCGCGTCACTGGCGTCCGCACAGCTGGAACAGGTCATGAACCAATGGAAAGGCCTTGGGTATTATTCAAGGGCTCGAAACCTGCAAAAAGCCGCAGAGACCGTGATGCGGGATTGCGGCGGGGTTTTTCCCGACACGGCGGAAGGTTTGAGGGCCTTGCCGGGGGTGGGGCCCTACACGATTGGCGCCATCCTGAGCATTGCCTTCGGGAAGCCGGTTCCGGCCGTCGATGGCAACGTGCTGCGCGTGACGTCGCGCTTGTTCAGGCTTGTTGGCGATATCGGCCTCGCTGACGTGAAACGTGAAATCACATCCCTTGTTTCCGGCATGATACCACAGGACCATGCCTCGGATTTCTGTCAGGGCATGATGGAACTTGGAGCAACCGTGTGCACGCCAACATCGCCAAAATGTCCGGTTTGTCCCGTTTCGGCATGCTGCATGGCATATGGTGCGGGTTGTCAGGCTTCCCTGCCGGTTAAGCACGCAAAACCCGGTCCCGTCGAGTCCCGTCAGATTGTGTGCGTGATAAGGGATCTTTCCGGGCGGGTTCTCCTTGAATACCGGCAGAAAGGCCTGTTGTCAGGCCTGTGGGGCTTGCCTCATTATGAATCCGACCAGGATCCGCCGGAACCCGATGAATTGACGGAACGGCTTGGAATGGCATCTCCGGAAGAAAGCGCTGATACAGGAATGGAGTTGTCGGATGCCGGCGAAATTGGCAGGACTGTCCATGCCTTCACACATCGGCGGTGGGACATGCATGCATGGGCATTCACGGCAAGAAGGACGAACGAAACAGTTGCCTTGCCTGAACGATATCAATGGGTGGAATGTGCCCGGCTGAAAGACATGCCGATTCCCGAGGCATTTCAGAAGATTCTGCGGATAGCCGGGCTTCTCCGCCACCGTGATGATTTGATCTAGCGGAGGAACTCCATTATGCCGTGGATCTTCAGGAAATGGATTAATCAACAGGAAATGGATTAAATAACAGGAAATGGATTTAACCACAGGACATGGTTTTAAAGCTGTACCATTCCTCATAATCGTGGTAAAATAGTTTTATTGATAAAAATCAATAAAATCGAAGACTGTCATGACTGCAGCAAGATGGATATAACAGTCATGAAACGGAGTGACGGATTGGAAACAGAAAAACTTGTGGAAAAACTGGCATCATCCGAATCTATCGATGATTATCTGGATGCATTTGGAGAACAATGTGCCGAAACATTTTCCTTCAGTGAATGCTTTCATGCGCTGTTCGTCAAGAAAAACCTCAAAAAAATGGAAGTCCTGGATCGCTCACAAATCGAACGGGTATATGGCCACGAGATTATCCGCGGAAAGCGGAATCCTTCCAGGGACAAGGTGCTCATGATGTCCTTCGGCATGCTCCTGACAGTTCCTGAAACCCAGTTGCTCCTGGGGCACAGCGGTCACAACCCCCTGACACCGAAAATCCGGCGCGATGCCGTCA
>CAZFWQ010000285.1:0-4941 GCA_964522755.1 uncultured Oscillospiraceae bacterium
TTCCGATCCAGCCACGTAGGTAACAATGAGGTCGCACAGGAAACCTGTCCGGTCTCCAAACAGGTTCACCGCACCACCGTCGAAGCCAAACCTGCCTTTGTACCAGCCGTCGCCCAGCAGCGCTCCGATCACATTCTCACCCGGTACCAGCAGGTCTGTGACATCATAGGCCTGCACCTGCATCCATGCACTGTATTTGTTGCAGAATGGGGCCAGGTATTCATTTCCGGCTTTTCCGCCGTTGATTTCAGCTTCATACAGTCCTGCGGCGCAGGCATAGAGGCGGGCTTTCATCACTGCTTTGGCGGGTTCGATCCAGAATGATTTTCGGAGCAGTGCAGGCGCATCAGTCAAGACCGAGGTGATCCATTCGCCTGTGAAGGGGACACCCATTTTCCCGGTTTCAAACCAGGCGGCATCGGAGGTCGACACTTCCCCGGTGTCAGTCCAGACCGTGACCCGCCAAAAATACCGGGTCATGGGCTCAAGGGCCAGTGATGGAACCGGCGTATAGGCGATGCTGTCGATACCGGCCTGCCGGCCACTGTCGTGCACGATGCGGCCGAAGCACGCATCCGCTGCGATTTCCACGCGTGCCGCCGCCTGAAAGTCTGAATCAATGCTCTCGGCTTTCCAGCAGAGAACCACCGAATCCATGGTGAAACCTATGGGATTGACCATATGGTTGCATTTCAAGCTGAAGATCCTCATAGCGCACCCTCCCGGAAAGTCATTGAAGCCAGTATATCTCAGCATCGGGGTCGTGGCAATCTTGCTTTGCCAGCCGTGTTGCTTTGTCAGCCTGCTTTGCCAGCCATTGAAGCTTTGTCAGCCCTGTTGTTTTACCAGACATCCCCGAGGCCTCTTCCGACCCATGAAACAACATGAGAACTAAAGAAGCGATCATTGCCCTGATTACCCTGCTTGCCATGCAAAATAAACCGTGATAGGCTGAACAAGCTTGGAGAAATCACAGCGAGGGGATGAAAACATGGCTTCGAAATGGCCGTATCCACTGGAATATGCGCAGCGGCAGGACTTGACGGCGGATGTCCTTATTGCCGGCGGCGGCGTTGCCGGCTGCATGGCGGCCATTGCCGCTGCGGGTGAGGGTCGGAAGGTCATACTGGTTGAAAAGGGTGATGTGCGCGGAAGCGGTGCCGGCGGTTCCGGATGCGACCATTGGGAAGCCGCCGCGACAAACCCTTGTTCCAGCGTCACCCCGGAACGCCTGACCCAGGCGATGCTCGACGAAAATGCCGGTTTCAACAACGGCATCTCCCATTACATAGAATGCCGGGAAGGATACGACCGCCTGCTTGATCTGGAGCGCATGGGCGCGAAAATCCGCGACACGGACAACGAATTCCAGGGCGCTGATTTCCGCGATGAGGATACGAAGCTGCTTTTTGCCTATGATTACGAGAGCCGTCACACGCTAAGGGTCTGGGGCACCACCTTCCGTCCGGCCATGATGAGGGAGATGAAGCGGCTCGGCGTCATGGTCGTCGACCGCGTCATGGTCACTTCCCTGCTGACGGCGGACGGAAAACAAGGCGGCCGCTGTGCCGGCGCAATCGGGGTGCATACGCGCACCGGGAAACTCTTTGTCTTCCGGAGCCTTTCCACGGTCCTGTGCACATCGCGGCCGGCGCGCATCTGGCTGTTTTCCGCGGAATTGCCGGGTTTGTGCGAATTCCGGCCTACCCAGTGCATCGGGGACGGCCACGCGATGGGCTGGAACGCCGGCGCGGAGTTCACGATGATGGAGAAGTCCGTCGGCGCGCAGTTTTCCGCCGCGGGACGCAGCTATCCGCCCTACGCGGCCGGCAACAACCACAACACATGGTACGGCGCATCTCTGATTGATGCAGCCGGGCGGGAGATACCGTACGCAGACCGCGACGGGAGAATTCTCCGACAAGTGGCGGAACGGTTCAGGCCCGCACCGGGACAGGATTTTTTCCTGATGGGCGGGTCCATCGACGAACCCTCCCATGCCGTCGCAGGACCGGAGACGCTCCCGATGGCAGAAATGATCCGGCAAGGTTACCGCCTGCCGTTCTATGCGGATCTGACGGGACTGCCGGATCCGGAGCGAAGGGTCATATGGGGCATGATGGTCGGCGAGGAGGGCAAGACACGTGTTCCCGTGCTTCAAAACCATACCGCCCGAGGTTTTGATCCGGCGCGGGACGTGCTTCAGTGCTATGGAACGGGCTGGATGTCCGCCAGCTTCCTGCCGCAGGAGCGGCAGCTTTTCGGTCTGCCGGGCGGATTCCATCACGATTGGCGGCTCATGACGAACATCGAGGGGCTGTATGTGGCCGGAGACGCGCTGTTCGCTTCGAATTGCCATGGCCATGCTGCCGCAACCGGACACTACGCAGGGCGTCACGCGGCAAAATCCGCGACCGGATCGCTTCCCCCCGTGTCCGAGCCGTGGATTGCCGGGGAGCGCGAAAGGCTTTACAAGCCTTTGACAAACCGGACCGCTGAAAGCATAAGCTGGAAAGAACTTAACATGGCCATTGCGAAAACAATGCAGACGCATTGCGGAGCGATCAAGCACGACGATCTGCTGCGCCTTGGTCTTGCGCGGCTGGAGGAGTACGGGCGCGATGCGGTTCCGCGGACATGCGCGTTGAATCCGCACGAGTGGACACGCCTGCTCGAGGTCTTCAGCATCCTGGAGAATGCGAAAATGGTCCTTCATGCATGCCTGGCCCGAAAGAAGGGAGAACCCGCCCTTTGTTTCGAACGGGCGGAAATGCCGGGGATTGAGGCTGATGCGGATGAACCCCGATCCTTCATCGTGATGAGCCGGAAGGGAAATGAGGTGCTGACCCGGCACCTTCCCCTGGGATGGTTCGGAAATCTTCGGGAGAACTATGAGCGGGTCAATGCGCCGGATTGAGTGGAGGTGGACGAAGATGGGCGGAGTGGGTGGAAATCGCATGAACGGGTCTGATGTAAACGGTTTGGAATCTGCAATGATTCATGACGCATCCGGAACGGCATGGGAGATGCCCACATCGGCACCAGTTTCCTGGGATGCGGCGAAATGCACCGGATGCAATCGCTGTGTCGATATTTGCCAGGTAGACGTGATGCTTCCTTCTGAAAACAAGGGAGAGCCTCCCCGCGCCGCTTTTCCAGGGGAGTGCTGGTACTGCGGCTGTTGTGTGACGGCGTGCCCGATACCCGGAGCCATCCGCCTGAGGCATCCGCTCATGAACGAGGTACACTGGGTGCCGAAAGCCAGTTTGAAATAACAAATTAAGGCCAGGCGGGAGAGACCTGTTGTCGATTGAATGGAGACCTGTTGCCACTAGGCGGGAAAACCTGATGTAAATTGACAAATACTTATTGCCAACAGGCTGGAAACGAAGAATCTGTGAAGGAACAGCGGAATGCGGGAGGGAAACATGAGCCTTGAAAAACTGACGCAGGTGTGCGGCGTATCCGGGTATGAACGGGAAGTCCGCGATATGGTACGGGAGATGGCAGCACCTTACGCGGACGAAATACTGGTGGATGCCCTCGGCAACCTCATCGTCTCAAGGAACGGCTGTGGAACAAGCCGGAAGCGCATCATGCTGGCCGCGCACATGGATGAGATAGGGCTGCAGGTGACCAAGATCGAGGAAAAAGGCCTCCTGCGCGTGAAGATGCTCGGATCGGTCTGGATCCCCACCGTCTACATGAGCCGCGTGCGTTTCCGCAGTGGTCTGACCGGCATTGTGTCGGCCAGCGTCCGGACGGATGACATCAAGAACGATTTTACAAAGCTGTATGTGGACATCGGGGCCAAATCACGCGAAGAAGCGGAACGGCATGTGAAGATTGGCGACGTCGCCTGCCATGTCGGGGAATGGCAGGAGCTGCTGAACCGGTTCGTTGCCGTAAAGGCGCTGGATGACCGCGTTGGCTGCCATATCCTTCTTGAAACACTGAAGCGCATGGAAACGCCGCATCATGACATCAGTTTCGTCTTCACGGTGCAGGAAGAGGTCGGATGCCGCGGGTCGAAGGTGGCGGCGGAACGGATTCGTCCGGACATCGGCATAGCCGTGGACGTGACGCCGGCGCATGACCACCCGGGCGATCTGGAGGGCAGCAACACCCTCGGAGCAGGCGTCGCCGTCAAGATCTCGGATACTTCAGTCATCTGTGATGAAGCGCTTGTGGAGGATATGATCTGTTTTTGCACGGATAACGGCATCGCATTTCAAAGGGATGTGATCTATGTCGGCGGAACTGATGCGAGCAGCATGAATCTTTCGCACATGGGCGTCCGCGTGGCCGGTGTTTCCGTGCCGACACGGTATACGCACGGGCCGAACGCCATCGTCAGCCTGGATGACGTGGATTGCGCCATCCGGCTTCTGTCCGGCTGGCTGGTGAAAAAAGAGCTGTGATGCGGGAAATAGATTGAAGAGATAAGCCTCATACGGAAACAGGCACGGATCGGAGATGAATCATGCAGACACCCCATGACCGGGGACAGTGTCATGGAGGAGGTGCTCCGTTCTTCATGCTGGAAGGCAACAGGTGCAGGTGCGATATCCCGGAAGGCACACTGATAACCTGTGAGATGATGGAACCTCGTCCCGATTCGACTCTTTGGGCGCTCCGAAAAGAACAGGATGAATATTTTGCGGATATGCTTGACTGGCATGCAAATACTGGATGAAGAGGTGCAAGGCCATGAAGATCGGAATCAAAACGGAATGCGGAAGCGCTACCCAGACATTCGGAGCACAGGAACTGGGAAAATACTTGCAGCGGATGATGTCGGGCATCGAAATCCGCGAAGACGGCCATGAGGACGGCAAGGTCATCCGCCTGGGGCTATTCCAGGACTTCGGCCTGACCGTCGCAGGGTTGGAGGACAGAAGGTATGATGACGCTTTCATCGTGGACATCGACGGGCTGAAT
>CAZFWQ010000286.1:0-4938 GCA_964522755.1 uncultured Oscillospiraceae bacterium
ATCACGAGCAAGATCGTCATGATTTCTGCCGCGGATGATGGCCAAGGGATAACGAGCATAGACTTGCCATATGTCATGGACCCGTTCCATGCGACAAAACCTCTGCTTTCATGATTTCACAATGCGATGTGAATATTCGCTTTGCTTTTGTTGGGCCAACTTTTCTATGCTTACTACATTTTCCCTTCCGCCATGCGGTTTATATTATATCGCCTTTTCATGATTATATGGAGAGGATAACACGCCAAACACGCCAAGAGCATGCGTATGCCTTTTCTGTTTTTGTTGGTTTGATATACGGCTACAGTATTATTGCAAAGCCTCGTCAATTCAGAGAGCCGGATAATTGCATCCATATGCTGCACTTTCTGCTCGCCATAACAGACTGCGACTTTCTCACGCAGATCTTGCCGGATGCGCCCTTTGGTGTCTGCCCAATGCTGGGCATAAAGCACCGCGGGGATTTCGTCGTCAGTCAGGCTGCCGGTGGCGCCGGCGAGAAGGCTGTCGATTTCATCTTTGCGGATGCCTCTTTCCAAAGCAATCACAGTATGGTTGTAAGAGCAGCATTCACAACCATAGACGCCGACAACGGCCAGCATCACCTTTTCAGCAAGCAGCGGGTCAATACGGTCTTCTGTTTGCAGTTTCCGGAGCCTGGACATGACAGTCATCATTTTCACAAAATCTCCAGCAAACTCAAGAGGACTGGCGTAATGGCGCAAGACCCGATAAGTATCAAATGTTGAATCCCCCATCGAAGCACCTCTTTTCATTTGGTTGTGCTCTAGATAGTATCATGATGTTACGTGAATTGACCCAGTGAAGGTCGTTTCCGTCTGTCCAAGCCCTCCAGAATACGCAGTATCACACATCCCTCTTTCTTCCAGCAATTCAGCAGTAAGCTTTGCAGCGAACTCAACCAAGCCGCCGCATGGACGGCCCTCGTAATATGCATCGGAGCGTTTCTCCGGTTCAGGCGAACCGGGACCCTCATGAAGAGCGAGAAGCTCGCGGCATATAATGGATCCATGTGCCACCTTGAACTTCGATGCAAGCCGCTGTATCAATTCATAATGGCTCGTTTTAGCCTGGTGATCGCTCGGGTCCGAGTAGCCATAAAGCATGCCAGCCACCATGAACATGCTGCTGACTGCTCCGCATACTTCCCGCAGGCGGCCCATTCCGCCGCCAAATGATGAAGACAACTTCAAAGCTGTTTCGAGATCCAGTCCCACCTCATCGTGGAAAGTGGCAAAAACTGATTGCGCACAGTTATATCCCTGATGGAACAGGCGTGATGCCTTTTCCGAATGATTTTCCATTTCATTTCTCCATTGCAGTTTCCGGATCAACCGTGATGGCCACCAGGAACGGGGCGGGGTTTTCTACTGCCGAGACAAAATCGATGGAGGTAATCTCCGCATCGGGCAGTTCGTTTTCCCAGGTGTATTTGATAAGGCGGGTTTGCAGTCCATGAAGCCTTGCCGCTGCATGGGAACCGATCCAGGCCACTTTCGCATCGCTTACGATGTCACTCCGCCACCAATCGATGATATTGACGCCATAGAGGATGGGGGCGCTTTTCGTAAACCGTTTGCATAATGGATGACGTATTTACCGACCTGCGTCCCTCGTGGGGCGGAAAATCCGCAGGCATGCAGAAAATGGATCCTCTTGCACATGCGGTTCACCGGAATGCCGCTTACCGCCTCCGGCAGCGCCAGACCGGTAATCTCCAGCGATCCGCTGCCGCCAAGGACAATCAGGCCGCGCACATCGAATTTCGTACCGGCCATCGATTGAATTCCCTTTGGTACGTCGTGCAGATCATGGCTTGAATGGTTGAACCAGTCATCGTCCAGCGAGGCACCGTAGAATTTCGTCAAGTCGACTTGATCCGACGTCGCTTCAAGGCTTCTCGGAATGATGGGGTTGTAAGCACCGATGCGGATCGAATCAAACCATTCATAAATAGGGTTGTTGCGCTCGACTGTTATGCCAATGACAAAGGGAACAACATCCTGGTTGTTTGAGACAAACTCTATCGATTCCACTTCGATGCGGACAGAAGAGGGTCCTTCCAGGTTTAGCCCACCCAAATGGATGAGACCGCGAATGTCGAAAACGGATTTTGCATGCGCCTTGACGCCCGTCGCGAGGGCCTTTAAGTTGGCTCCAGCCAAGGGAAGCCAATCTTCGACAATTGCGTGCGTATAAAATCCCGACAGGTCCAGCAGGTCGGGGATTGCCTGTCTGCTCCGTACAGGTATGTTGTTGACAAGGTTCTTCATGACCAATCCTCCAATGCCTCAGGTACGCATCAATAGATCTTCATAACTCATTATACCTGTCACAAACTCATAAACAAGTACGCATAACCTTATGACATGGTATGGAAACGGATACCATGTCTGTCCGCTTTTCCTGTTTGCCTTCTTGATGATCTTCTCTCCATTTCAGAACATCAAGTATCGAGATGAGAAAACATCAAAAATTACATTGATGTTTAAAGTGATTTATCATATACTGAGTCCGGAGGATCGGTTTTGATTGACAATGAAAATCAAACGATTCAAACCGGCGAATACGACGGGGGGCGGAACCCATTTCCATGCTCGATGAAGAAAAAGGCGTATATACCATTGGTACGGTTGCCGACTTGTTGGGTGAGCACCCGGAAACTTTGCGCGTCTGGGAACGGAATGATTTGATACATCCGAACCGCACGGATTATCAGCGCAAATACTCCAACAATGATTTGAAGCGATTGCGCTTCATTCAGTCACTCATGAAGGAGAAAGGCCTGAACATAGCCGGAGTCCGTCATTTGACGGCACTGTATTCCTGCTGGTACAAAAGAAATTGTGCCGGAGGAGCGGTTCAAAACAGCGAAACTTCCGTCAATACGTCGAAGCCATGCTGGAAAGAAGAAGGCACATACTGCCTGGTCCCTGCGGACAAGGCAGAGATGTGCGGGTCCTGTGCGATGCTGAAAATGTGCACGGGGTGCACGGGATGCCGTTGAAAATCCTGTTTTGCAGAAAGCTCACCAAACAATGTTTTTCGTGTGAAAAGTCGGTTCATTGAGTTAAATAAAGGATTCCACTGGAAATGATTATGTTTTGCCTTGCCTGTCCATAACCATAACATCAATAATAATTTTGAATAAACTTAATATATTGCAAGGAGATTCACATGAAGAAGCAAGACTGCGGAAACACGGGATGCACGGCGGATTCCTGCCCTGCAGGAGAATGCGGGGATGCCGCTCCAAAAAGCATGTTGGAAAAGACCCATGAACTGAACAACATCGCCAAGGTTATCGGGGTGATCAGTGGGAAGGGGGGCGTCGGGAAATCCCTGGTTACTTCCATGCTGGCTGTTTCCATGCGGCGAAAAGGCTACAAAGTGGGTGTCCTGGATGCGGATATCACGGGTCCGTCCATTCCGAAGATGTTCGGGGTCAGCAGAAAGGCGGTTGGCGACGAATTCGGCATCTATCCGGAATTAACGGACATTGGAATCAAAATCATGTCCATCAACCTATTGCTTGACGACGAGGAGGCCCCCGTCATCTGGCGAGGCCCCCTTATCGGGAATATGGTGAAGCAATTCTGGACCGATGTCTTGTGGGGTGACCTCGACTTCCTGTTTTTCGACATGCCTCCGGGTACCGGTGATGTTCCCCTGACGGTATTCCAGTCTGTGCCCGTAAATGGCATCGTGGTCGTGACATCGCCGCAGGATCTTGTGTCCATGATCGTAAAGAAGGCCTATAACATGGCAAACACGATGCATATCCCTGTTCTGGGCATTGTGGAGAACATGAGTTGGATTGAATGCCCAGATTGCGGAAAGCGGATTTCCATGTACGGGACAAGCCGCCTGGATGAAATCGCGGAGGAACTTGGCCTGCCTGTCATGGGGCGCATGCCCATCCGGCCGGAATTGGCGGCTCTGTGTGACAAGGGAGAAATTGAAAAATTCGATAATGATGATATGTCTGATGCTGCCGAGTGGTTGGAAGTGTTCCTGCAGCAGGCAATGGATGCCACTGCGGAAGTGGACAGCTGAAAAACCGCAGACACCCGGCAATCACCGGCTCATGAAGAGGAGATCCTTATGAAAATCGCCATCCCGGCTGACGGAGTCCTTCTTGAAAGTCAGATGTGTTCCTCGTTTGGAAGGACGGAACAGTTCATCCTCGTGGATACGGATACGATGCGGTTTGATGTATTGACAAACGAAGCCGCCCATAGCCAGGGCGGTGCGGGAATTGTCGCGGCACAGGCGCTTGTTGACAGTGGGATAAGCGCCGTGGTTGCCATGCATTGCGGAAAGAATGCCGCCGATGTGCTGCAAGGGGCGGGCATTCCGATCTATCGCGGCATGCCCGGCACGATAGATGAAATCGTGAAGCGTTATCAGGATGGTACCCTGGCCATCCTTGAGGAAATTCATCCCGGTCATCACCTGGGTCGCTGAATGCACTCATGATGGCTAGACCGAAAGTCAAGGGGGGGCGTGAATTCGTGCAACAGGCCACAGGTCATGAATCCCGAACAGGAAAAATACCGTGCAATGAGAGAAAACCCATCCATGGATCGGACAAGGAACAATTGGCAGTCCCGTTTTTACAGGTTGCGGTCTTGAGTGGAAAAGGCGGAACCGGAAAAACATTCGTGTCTGTCAATTTGGCGGCAACAGCCCGGCAGGCTTTTTCAAGGCACCGCGAGGAAGATGGAACGGGCAAGCCCGGGATGTCTGAAACCATTCGTGCCGTCTATGCCGATTGCGATGTGGAAGAGCCCAATGGGCACTTGTTCCTGCAGCCGGCCGACTGCTGCTGTGAAACCGTTCATGTGATGGTTCCCGAAGTCGATGGGTCCAAATGCAACGGCTGCAGGACTTGCGTATCCTTCTGCAAATTTCACG
>CAZFWQ010000287.1:0-232 GCA_964522755.1 uncultured Oscillospiraceae bacterium
CATCGTCATGGAGCCTCATGAAAACGAGGAGGTCAGCTTGCGGAAAATGACCGGGAAAGAGAAACTTGTGGCGATTATCGAGAATACTTACCTGTCCGGTCTGGTAGCGGGCATGGGTATTTCAGGCCAGCACTTCGAGCAGACCGGAAAACTGATGCGATGGGTTGACGCATATCGGTTGGTTCGACCTGCAAACCGTTTTTCATTGAAAGAACAAATAGGCGTTGTATTG
>CAZFWQ010000287.1:242-4931 GCA_964522755.1 uncultured Oscillospiraceae bacterium
CGCTCAACGGAGGAACATGACATGCCGGATATTCAATTGGATACGAAGTTTGCAAGACGTGAGGATTTGGGTGCCGTGCCACTTGGCGATGAAATGGGATTGCTCCACCAGGAGTTGGGGAAGTATTTCGCTTTGGATTCCATCGGCACTGACATCTGGTCTCTCTGCGCGAAACCAGTCACGGTTTCACAGGTTGTCGATGAACTCTTGAACAGTTATGAGGTGGAACGGTCCGTTTGCGAAAACGATGTGCTGGATTTCATCAGGCAGCTGGATAATGCAAGAATGATTTGCATTTCATATGACTGAATGGTATAATTATACTGTTAATAATCAATGTCAATTTATAAGAAAGGAGGTTATTCATGAAAAAGATTTGGAGCAAGCCCGTCGTCACTGAATTGAAGGTTAACCTCACCAAAAGGATTAGAAGGAGCGGAAACTGTCTTGGATAATCGATGCAGCGACTCGGTTTTCATTCTGATTTTCCGGGAGCAGAGAGCGTAGAAAGTGTAATGGCTTTTCGTGCTCTCTGTTTTTTTATCTCTGAATGGTTGTATTTCATGATCTGTTCTGCATGGCTTTCTTTCATGATTTGTTCTTCATGACAATCTTTCCTGAACCATTCAGAATGGCTTTCTTTCATGAACCATTCAGAATGCTTTCTTTCATGAATCCACTCTTTTCAGGTCGTGGTTTTCTATTCGGTAAACCGAATCGCATATGGATAGGATTGTGGGACGATGTGTGATGGCGATGCATGTTTTGTTCAGCAGTTCATTTTTGATATTTGTCAATACTTTTTGTTCCGTTTCCATATCCAGGGCGGATGTGGCTTCATCCAGCAACAGGATCGGCGCCTTTCGCAGGATGGCACGCGCCAGGCAAAGACGCTGGGCCTGGCCCTCTGAAATGCCAATGCCGTTGGTGCCAAGTACCGTATCCAGGCCACCTTCCATCTGCATGACGAAGTCGAGGATGCAGGCGATGCGGAGCGCCTGCTCCATTTCCGCCTGAGAGGCATCTTTTGCAGCAATCTCCAGGTTTTCGCGTATGGTTCCCGAGAAAAGAGAATTTCCCTGGGGGACATATGCAAAATACAGCCGTGTCTGCGGGGATATGATGTTTGTATTGCTGCCGGAATACAGGTGAATGGTTCCCTCCCTGGGACTCATCAATGCGAGCAGCAGGTGGAACAGCGTGGTCTTGCCTTCACCGGAAGATCCGATCAGTCCTATCATCTCGCCAGGTTTGATATCCACCGAAACGGCCCGGAGGATAGGGCTGTTAGCCTGGTAATGCCATGAAACCCCGCTGAAGAGGATGCCAAGTGGTTTATCGGCGGGTAAAGTGGCAGGATCCCCTTTCGGTTCTTTCGGATAATCCTCATAGGCCATCAGGCGCTCTATTGACGCTATGACTGAAAGAATCTGCGGGACAGTATGGCTCAGTGTTTCTATGGGAGATTGCACATTCCCGACGAGCTGCAGAAAAGCCGTAAACGTACCGAAGCTGATCCTGCCAAGTGAGATTTGATATGCCCCCCAGATGAACGCCACGAAGTAACTGGAGTAATACCCCACATTCAGCGCCAAGGTGCCTGTTGCAGTGATTCTGGTTCTTTTCATGCTGAGATCGTAACGGCTCTTCTGCAGGGATTGGATTGCATCCTGGTTTCTTTCCTCATTTTGAAATGTTTTCACGATGAGGTTGTTTTCAATGCTTTCATTCAGCAGGGAACGATATCGCCCCTCGGCATACTGGATGTCGTGGGACAGCTTTTTCAGCTTCCTGCCCCATATCTTGTTGAACAGTGCAGCCAACGGACCTATGACAAAGGCTAGAACAGCCAGGGTTGGTTCATACTGGAACAGGACAATGAAAGCAAAACCGAGCTGCACGCCATACGAAACAATGGACAAGGCAATCACGACAAAACCGTCGACAACTGTCATGACATCGCTTGTCAGATGCGTTTGTATGTCGCCGCTTCCCTGCATCTTGACGGTCAGCCACTGCAGGTCGAAGAAATTCTTCAGGAAGTCCCGCTGCAGCATGTTTTTCAGCGTTTCGACGAGGTGGGTCCTCTTGTTGGGCAGGATATAGGAAAAAGCGACATTGATCCCCTGCACCACCGCAAGCAGAATGGCGAACTTCACTGATTCGGACCATTGCTTTTGAACCGCGAAATCTATAATCTGTCTTGTAATGATGGCGGAACCGACAATGGAAAGGGAAAAAAATGAATCAATGCCGATGATGGTGACTAGTCTGACGAAATGCGGCTTGATTTGTTTGACCATCCAGCGGTAGATGCGGGGATCACTCTTTTTTTTTTCCTTCAAATTGAGCCCCCTTCCAGGCAGTCATACTCTTCCCTCAAAAGGCTCATGATGATGGTGTTGTATGTCGTGTCTCCCTTCCGGATCGTTTGCCGCAAAAGGCCTTCTTCCTTGAAACCGGCTTTCCTGTACATATTGATGGCGCGTTCATTGTGTTCCATCACGATCAGCTGTATCCGGTTCAATCCCATGTTGCAGAATGCATGTTTCAGGATTTCACGCGTCGCGGTCGTCCCGTAGCCCTTTCCCCAGGCTTCCTTTTCACCGATCAGAATGCTGTATTCGGCGGACCTGTATTCCCATCTGATGTTCAGCAGGTTGACCATGCCGATGATCTGGTGGTTGCTTTTCAAGCAGATTGCACACCGGACATTTTCGTTCCTGCTGCTTAAGTAGGACTGAAACCATTTATGATCGGTTTCCATATTGATGAAGCGAAAAGGTGCGGTCAGCCAGGTCGCAAGTTCCATGTCATTTCTGTACTTGTTGATTTCAGGCAGATCAGTCTCAGTGATTTCCCTCAGATAGATCATTTTGTCTCCTCCGGAATGATCCTTGCTCCGTAGATTCACAGCGAACAAGCGTCATGACAATGACATCATATCGCATGCAAATCATTCGTGGCAAGTATTCACCCGTGTCGGACGGTGTCAGGACATTGCAGGCGGCGTGGAAACCGCCCCATTCCCGCTGCGGAAGGAAATGCATCCTGCTTTGGACATGCATTTCGCGGATGATGCACCTCGCGGATAATCGCTACATTGGCACATGTGGTGTATGATATAGTAAGAATGAGACGCATCGGCGAAATGGAGATGGAAATGGCGATGAGGGAAATCGGAGGAGAATACTGGCTGGAAGAACGTCGGAACCTGGAGGAAACGTTTCCGCTGAGAGCGGAGCTTCTTCTGGGCGAAGACAACCGGCTTGTTTTTTCCGGAAGAACGGCAAGCGACTGCGTGATAAGTGACATCGCTTCGTCCGGTACGATAAGATCGGTCTACATGCCCTCCTATTGCTGTTATTCGATGGTTCAGCCCTTTATCGACAACCAGGTCCGGGTAGATTTTTATGGCGTGAATCATTCCGGGGCGATAGAGTATGACATTGACCCCGGACATGATTGCGATGTGTTTTTTGCGATGACTTATTTTGGGTATCGTCATGCAGGCATGCAGGAATGGGTGGATCATTTCAAGGGAAAGAACAGCATTGTCATTGAAGATGTGACGCATAGCCTGTTTCAGGAAATCAATCATTGCAAGCGGGTCGATTATCTGGTGGTGAGCCTTAGGAAATGGTTTCCCATCATCAGCGGCGGTCTGGCCTGCAAGATGGTCGGGACGTTCAAGCCCATGACCCTGGCTGATCCACCGGGCGAATGGATGGAAGCGAAAAAAGATGCCATGCTGATGAAATGGCAGTATCTTACAGGTGGTGAAGCGCAATTGAAGGAGAGGTACATGAAGGCTTTCCATCATTTCAACGCTACTCTGAAAAGCAATTACAGGGGTTACGGCATGGATCCGTGGTCTGTCGGGATGCTGCATCTGATGGAGTGGGACGATGTCAAACGGAAAAGAATTATGAACAGCCATTGCATATACGAAAAAATCAGGAAGGTGCAAGGAATAGAACTTCCTTTTGAATTGAAGGCAGGAGATTGTCCGCTGTTTGTGCCCGTCCTGCTGGAAGAAGGAAAAAGGGACAGGCTGTCGGGGCATTTGATTGAAAACAGCGTATATTGTCCAAATCATTGGGCGCACAGCAGGAATGACCCTTATTCGCAAGGAGAAAGCAACATCTATGACCGGGAGTTGTCTTTGGTTTGCGACCAGCGGTATGCTCTGGAGGATGTTGCGTCTTACCTCGATCTGGTTGTCAAAGAGCTTTCCCATTGATTGGTTTTCATCAGCAATGATTTCGAGTGATTTCCCTGCAGCCTTTTGACAAGCCTTTTTCAGCATTGGGTTGACCGATGCGAAATCTATCCGGTACATGTCCGATTCATACTGGATCTTCCCTTTGACTTGTATTTAATTGTGAAATCATTTACAATTATTGATAAGTGACGATTGACTATACCGTGAAATGATAGTTTCATGGCAGACTGTACATGCTTCGCGGAGAATCACCAGGAAGACCTGTATTTGTGCCTTATGCTCAGCGAAAACCGTACACCAACAACACAAATACAGGGCAGACTGTACATGCTTCGCGGAGAATCACCAGGAAGACCTGTATTTGTGCCTTATGCTCAGCGAAAACCGTACACCAACAACACAAATACAGGGCAGACTGTACATGCTTCGCGGAGAATCACCAGGAAGACCTGTATTTGTGCCTT
>CAZFWQ010000288.1:0-2824 GCA_964522755.1 uncultured Oscillospiraceae bacterium
CCACGAAATGATAGTTTGCCTCCCCTGACTTGATTCTCTCCATCAGGATGCGGGCGTTGCCGAGTCCATGGGCAATGGCTGCTTTCAAAGTGACGCCGGCCACCGTCACTTCGGCTTCCTTGATGTCATCGACCCCGCGCACGACGCCGATTTCCATCGAATCGTCATCCTTGCCGGTAAGCAGGTACGCAGCCGACCGAAGGGCTGCCTCCATGACGCCGCCCGTGGCGCCGAATATGACGCCTGCACCGGTGCCGGTGCCCATCGGGTCGTCGAATGCGGCATTGTCCAAATTCACGAAGTCCAGCCCGGCTTCCTTGATCATGTCGGCCAATTCACGCGTGGTGATGACCACGTCGATGTCAGGCAGTCCATCCACGGAAAGTTCAGGACGCTTGGCTTCAAATTTCTTGGCGGTACAGGGCATCACGGAAACAACAAAGACCTTCTTCGGATCGATGCCGTTCATTTTGGCGTAATAACTCTTGAGTACGGCGCCGAACATGTTCTGCGGAGATTTGCATGTGGAAAGGTTTTCGAGGAATTCAGGATAATTGTGCTCGCAGAACTTGACCCAACCGGGGCTGCAAGAGGTGATGAGCGGCAGCTTTCCACCGTTTTTGATGCGGTCCACCAGTTCCGTGCCCTCCTCCATGATGGTGAGGTCGGCTGTGGTGTCCGTGTCGAAAACCTTTGCAAACCCAAGCGCCTTCAAGGCTGCGACCATCTTGCCGGTGACGCGGCTGCCGATGGGCAGGCCGAATTCCTCGCCTATGGCCACGCGCACCGCCGGTGCCGTCTGGACGACCACATGCAGGTCCGGACGGTTGAGGGCGGCCCACACCAGCTCGGAGTCGTCCCGCTCGCGCAGCGCGCCGACAGGGCATACGTTGATGCATTGGCCGCAGTTGACGCAGGGCGTCTCGCTCAGGGGCATGTTGAAGGGTGATGTGACGATGGTCTTGAACCCGCGCTCGTTCGTTTCGATGGCCGAAACGGTCTGCACATGCTTGCATACGCTGACACAGCGGCGGCAGAGAACGCACTTCTTCGGATCGCGGACAATGGAAAGCGACGAGTGATCTATCGGATAGTCCTGCATTTCGCCCTCGTAGCGGATTTCCTTTATGTTGTGGTCGTTCGCGAGCTTCTGAAGTTCGCAGTTGTCGCTGCGGACGCAGGTAAAGCACTTGTGCTCGTGGTTCGAGAGGATGAGTTCCAGCGTGGTCCGGCGACTGTCCCGCACCTTCGCAGAGTTGGTGACAACCCTGAGGCCTTCGGACACAGGGTAGACGCAGGCGGCCTGCAGGCTTCGCGCGCCGACATCGACGACGCACATGCGGCAGGCGCCGATCTCGTTGATGTCCTTTAGAAAGCAGAGCGTCGGGATGTTGACGCCGGTTTGGCGCGCGGCCTCCAGCACGGTGGTGCCCTTCGCCACCGTGATTGGTTTGCCGTCTATGGTCAATTTCACTAGATTCGTCATGACGGGTACGCTCCTTCCATAAATGCCACTGACATGCAGGCAGTTTTCTTTTCCCGCATCCGCTTACTTGAACGTGATGGCGGAAAACTTGCATGAATCCATGCAGACGCCGCACTTGATGCATTTGGACTGGTCTATCTTGTACGGCAATTTGACAACCCCGCTGATGGCGTCAACCGGACATCTCTTCGCACAGATGCTGCAGCCCTTGCATTTTTCTGCGGTGATCGAGTAGCTCATCATCGCCTTGCAGACGCCGGCCGGGCACTTCTTGTCCACCACGTGGGCCAGGTATTCGTTGCGGAAATACCGCAGTGTGGAAAGAACCGGATTGGGCGCAGTCTGTCCAAGACCGCACAATGCGGACTGCTTGATGCTGTTGGCAAGCGTTTCGAGCTTTTCCAGATCCGACAGCTCTCCCTTTCCGCGGGTGATGCGCTCAAGAATCTCCAGCATGCGCTTCGTGCCGATTCGGCATGGAGGACACTTGCCGCAGGATTCGTCCACAGTGAACTCCAGGAAGAAACGCGCGATGTCCACCATGCAGGTGTCCTCATCCATGACGATCATGCCGCCGGAACCCATCATCGATCCAAGGGCGATGAGGGTGTCATACTCAATCGGCACATCGATGTGCTCCGCCGGGATGCATCCGCCGGAAGGACCGCCCGTCTGCACGGCCTTGAAGGCCTTGCCGTTCGGGATGCCTCCGCCGATGTCATATATGACTTCCCTGAGCGGGGTACCCATGGGGATTTCGACAAGTCCCGTATTGTTGATTTTGCCGCCGACGGCGAAAACCTTCGTTCCCTTGCTTTTCTCCGTGCCGATGGAGGCAAACCACTCCGCGCCCTTGTTGATGATGACCGGGATGTTGGCGAAGGTTTCGACGTTGTTGAGAATGGTCGGTTTCTGCCATAACCCTTTCACAGCAGGGAACGGCGGCCTGGGACGGGGTTCGCCGCGGTGTCCCTCGATGGAGGTCATCAGGGCCGTTTCCTCGCCGCAGACAAAAGCGCCGGCACCCAGGCGGATTTCAAGTTCGAAATCAAACCCGGACTCGAAGATGTTTTTCCCCAGCAGACCGTAGACATGCGCCTGATCCATCGCCAGGCGCAGGCGCTTGACGGCGATTGGATACTCTGCGCGGACATAGACGTAGCCCTGGCTTGCCCCGATGGCATACCCGGCGATGGCCATGGCCTCTATGATGGAATGCGGATCCCCTTCCAGGACGGAACGATCCATGAATGCGCCGGGATCGCCTTCGTCGGCGTTGCAGATGACATATTTCTCGTCGGTGTTCTGGTTTGCGGCAACTCCGCATTTCATCCCCGA
>CAZFWQ010000288.1:2834-4927 GCA_964522755.1 uncultured Oscillospiraceae bacterium
AAGCCTCCGCCCCCACGACCGCGCAGACCGGATTTCTTCATCTCCGCTATCACGTCCTGAGGCGTCATTTTCGTGAGTGCCTTCCCAAGCGCGGCATATCCGTCCCGGGCGATGTATTCGTCAATGACTTCCGGATTGATGACACCGCAGTTTCGAAGGGCAATGCGCAGCTGGCGGCTGAAAAATCCGACATTCTCAAGTGAGCGTGCCACATCCAGCGTGTCCGTATCACCGAGAAGCAGGCGCTTCACGATGCGTCCCTTGAGAATGTGTTCTTCCACTATTTCCCTGACATCTTCCGGCTTCACATTGGCGTAGGTGGCGCCTTCCGGATATATAACCACGATGGGCCCTTTTTCGCAAAGGCCGAAGCAGCCGGTCTTAACGACCTTTGCCTCTTTTTCTATCCCATGCGCGGCAAGGTGCTTTTCAAACTGTTCCATGATCTCAGTCGATTTCGATGCCACGCATCCGGTTCCACCGCATACGAGCACATGGGCCCTGCTTATCATAACTGTTCCTCCCGTTGGTTTGGCTGAAACCCGCCTTGCTTGCCATATCGTTCGGCAAACGGCATTTCCTGCCGTTTCCGGCATGACGCCATTTCACATGTCCGCCGCAGGACTACCGCTGCGCGGCACCGATTGTGTATGCCGTTACAGGACGGCGGTTCACGATGTGCTCCACTACGATTCGCCTGACCATTTCCGCGTCAAGATTAATATAGGTCGTCCTGTCCCCGTTGGGATCGATGATGTCGCACATCGGTTCATACCGGCAAACACCCACGCACCCTGTCATGGAGACGGAGGCGGTGCGGATGCCGCGCAGTTCCAGTTCCTGATTGAACGCGGCCATGATGGGCCGAGCGCCGGCGGCGATACCGCAGGTAGCCATGCCCACGATGATCCGCGTCTTGTTTTCCGTTTCACGCAGGCTCATTTCCTGTTTCATCCTGTCCCTGATTGCTTCAAGATCCTTCAGTGATTTCATCCAGCACACCTCCAAAAACATTCGTCATGGCATCCCGGACTGTCTCCTCAAGCCATCCGGCGATGGCCGGGCTGCCAAGAGGAACGTCTCCAAGGATTTCCTTCATTTCATCCGTTGTCAGGTTAAATTGGTCCTTGTCGCTTCCAAGGTGGAGGTCCCACCCAATATCCGCCCATGCCGTCATCAGGGCCGCCACGGTGCCGCCGATGTCCCCGACGGGGATACGATCGACATGGTCGATGCGGAACACGGACCGAAGCGATGTTCCGACACCCGCCTCCGATTTGATGTCGAGGCTTCCGCCAGCCAGCTCTGCAGCCAGTTTCAAAAGAGGAATGCCCAGGCCGACTTTCCTTGTGGTGCGGGTTGTGGTGAACGGGTCTGCCACCCGGACAAGGAATGCCTGATTCATGCCCCTTCCGTCATCGGATACGGTCATGGAAAGGGTTTGCGACTCCGTTTCCGCTACAAGCGACACCTTCACGCGCCGGGCACCGGCTTCGGTGGCATTCTGCGCGATATCCATCAAGTGCAGGGAAAGGTCCTTCACGCAACGCCTGCTTCCATCTTCCTGTATTTTTCGAGGATGGCGGGTACATCATCTGCAACGAGCCGGCCATACACATCGTCGTTGACCATGATGACGGGGGCAAGCCCGCATGCACCGATGCAGCGGCACGCGTCAAGGGAAAATGCCATGTCAGGCGTGCATTCGCCGTTTTTAATCTTGAGGATGGATGAAACCTTGTCATAAATGGCGCCAGCGCCCTTGACGTAGCAAGCGGTGCCAAGACAGACACTGACCTTATATTTGCCTTTGGGACTAAGCGTGAACTGCGTGTAAAAGGTGACTACCCCATATACGTCAGCCAGGGCAACGCCCAGGCCTTCCGCGATTTGCTTCTGCACGCTCAGCGGAAGGTAGCCATAGAGCTCCTGGGCTTCGTGAAGCACGGGGATGAGCGCTCCCTGGCTGTCCTTGTGTCTGGCGATGATTTTATCGAGTTCCTGTGACATTCTGTCGGCACTGCCGCTGCTGCAACCCATATGTCGTTTCCTCCGCGATGGCATGCTCCGTTGATGGTATGGTCATTATTTTG
>CAZFWQ010000289.1:0-4902 GCA_964522755.1 uncultured Oscillospiraceae bacterium
GGCACGCCGTGTCAAGTCGATAAATCCGGTAATGACGGAAGGCACGCCGTGTCAAACCGATAAACCGGCAATGACGGAAGGCATGTTCACACCGGCGGAACGGGGGGGATGTAAACGCGTTTTGCCAGTTCCGCGTCGTGCATGAACAGGCCCTGGGTGTTGTCCCCGATAAGCTGCAGCTTGCGCACGTTGCTCTCCGCCGTGGCTTCCTCTTCCGCCTGCTCCGTGACAAACCATTGAAGGAAGGAATTTGTCTTGTGATCCTTTTCCTCAATGGCCTGATTGACGAGATTGTAGATGGAGGCCGTGACAAACTGCTCGTGTTTCAGGGAATCCTGAAACACGGCGAGTGCGGACGCAAAAGTGGGCGGTGGGGCAGGAATGGCCTGAAGTTCAACCTTGCCACCCACATGGACGACATAGGCGTAGAATTTCAAGGCGTGATCCCGTTCTTCCTTCACCTGCACATCGAAGAAATTGGCAAAACCGTCAAGGTTCTGTTCGGCAAACCAGGCTTTCATGGAAAGGTACAGGTAGGCGGAATAGAATTCCTTTTGAATCTGGTCATTCAGGAGATTCTGCATTGTCGTGGATATCATGGTTAATACCTCCGTTTTTGTATTATGCGATACGCAGCCTGACCGGAACCAACCGGTATGAAATACAGTTACCACAGTGGCAGGCGGATAAACGGGGCCATTGAAATGTAACCTTGGGTTACATTACATCATATGCGCTGCGCATCCGCAAGATCCCTTCCCGAATCCTGACCTCCGGCATGTTGGAGATATCATGCACATCTTCTTTTCCAACTCACCCGTCTCTGCTATGATGGAAAGGACATGTCAATTCATCAGGCAAATGGCAGAATGCGCAGAGACCGGTGGCAATGCCGGCGAAGAGGGATATTCATTGAAAAACGAACCTGGTCTGAAAACGGAACGACTTTCATCGGGGCCTTTGCAGGAAGCCATCATGACCATGCAGGCCCGGAACCAGGCATGGGCATCCGGCGGAAATCCCGTGCGCACATACAGGCTGGATGTTTACGGATGCCAGATGAACGAACGCGATGCGGAGACCTGCGCGGGCCTGCTTGATGAAATGGGTTTCGTGCAGGCAGATGCGAAGGAACCGGCCGACCTTATTCTTTTCGTCACCTGCTGCATCAGGGAAAATGCAGAGGGCAAAGTCTTTGGCCATATCGGGGCCCTCTCGCAGGAATGTTCGGAACGCGGAAGCTATATCCTGGCGGGAGGCTGCATGATGCAGCAGCCGCATGTGGCAGAGAGAATCAAAAAATCATATCCGCAGGTCAAAGTTCTTTTCGGCACCCATAACATCCACCGCCTGCCGGAACTGATATTGGCTTTCGAAACGGGCGGAAAGCGTGTCTTTGAAGTGTGGGACAAGCCGGGGGAACCGGTGGGACCGCTGCCGGCACACCGCATGGACCCGCATCGGGCCTGGGTTGCCATAGCGGCAGGATGCGACAATTTCTGCTCCTATTGCGTTGTTCCGCATGTCCGCGGCCGTGAACGGAGCCGGCCCATGGAAGAAGTGATGACGGAAATCAAGGAACTGGCGGCAAGCGGGACTCTGGAAATTACCCTGCTCGGGCAGAATGTGAATTCCTATGGCAGCGATCTTGGCGAAACGGATTTGTTCGCCGGCCTTCTGCATGAAATCGAAAAGGTCGATGGCATCCTCCGTGTCCGTTTCATGACGTCCCACCCGAAGGATCTTTCAATGAAACTGATCCATGCGATGCGCGATTGCCCGAAGGTGTGCGCGCACCTGCATCTGCCGGTGCAATCCGGCAGCAGCTGCATCCTGGCGCGCATGAACAGGAAGTACACGAGTGCGCACTATCTCGGACTGGTGGACCGGATTCGGACGGAAATGCCCGACATCGCCCTCAGCACGGACCTGATCGTCGGTTTCCCCGGCGAGACCGACGAGGATTTCGAAGAAACCTGCCGCCTGGTGGACCAGGTTGGATTTGATTTCGCGTTCCTTTTTCTATATTCACCTCGAAAGGGCACCCCGGCCGCTTCCTATCCCGACCAGGTTCCCTCCTCCGTGGCGTCCGCCCGGTTCCAGCGGCTGCTGAAGATGCAGACGGAGCGAGCCACGGAAAAAGCGAAGCATCTTGAGGGACAGGTTCTCGAGGTATTGGCCGAAGGCCGCAGCAAGGAAGACGAGTCGATGTTTGCCGGGCGCACGTCGGGGAACAGGCTGGTGAATTTCACGTCGCCCTTCGAACCCTCCGGAAAGCTGGTGCCTGTGCGCATTGTTCGGACAGGGGCATTCTGGCTGCTGGGCGAGGTGGTGGGATGATGGGTCCGAAAACGACAGGGCAAGAAATAACCGATCCCAAAACGATCGTTCAGGGAATCGGCGAGACAAAACCATCCGAACGGAAACTGACGCCGATGATGACGCAGTACAGGGAAGTGAAGGAACGTCATCGCGACAGCCTCCTCTTTTTCCGTCTGGGCGACTTTTATGAAATGTTTTTCGAGGATGCCGTGACCGCGTCACGCGAACTGGAGATCACCCTGACCGGACGGGACTGCGGAATGGATGAAAGGGCGCCGATGTGCGGCGTGCCGTACCATGCAGCGCAAGGATACATTTCAAGGCTTATCCAGAAGGGATACAAGGTGGCCATCTGCGACCAGATGGAAGACCCCGCGTTTGCCAAGGGCATTGTACGGCGCGACGTCACGCGGGTCATCACGCCGGGTACCATCACTGAACCCGGCATGCTGGAAGAGAAGCGGAATAATTTCATCATGGCGCTGCATCACCGCTGAGGCTGCTACGGCATCGCCGCGGCGGATGTCACGACCGGCGAGTTCTACGCCACCCAGATTACATGGGGAAACACGACGCGCAGGGTAGTGGACGAGGTGGCAAGGTATAGGCCAGCCGAACTGCTTGTGGAAGCGGACCTTCCGGAGAACCCGGCCCTGGCGCGGCCACTGCGCGACAGCCTGAACCTGCGTCCGACACCGGTTTCCGAATGGGTGTCCGACCCGGCAGCCGTGGCTGCCCGCGTGAAGCCGTTTTCGGACCAGTTCCGCAATGAGTGGGATCTGGCCCGGACTGCATCCGGCCTGCTTCTGGGCTATCTGGACGAAACGCAGAAATTGTTGCGGACACCCGTGGACAAGATTTCCTGCTATACCCTGGAACAGTACATGGCCATCGACAGCGCGAGCCGGAGAAACCTGGAGCTGACCGAAACCATGCGGGAAGGAAAAAAGAAGGGATCATTGCTCTGGGTTCTCGATCGGACCGCCACGTCCATGGGGGGGCGCACATTGCGCAAGTGGCTGGAGCAGCCCCTTCTTGATTCGGAGGCCATCGCTGCCAGGCTTGACGCGGTGGAAGAGCTGAAGGAACGGTTCATCGTGCGCAGTGAACTGATGGACATGCTGCGGGGCGTCCATGACCTGGAACGCCTTTCGGGCAGACTCGCCTCCGGCATCGCCAATGCGAGGGACCTTCTGGCTGTCGCGGCTTCCGCTGAAAAACTGCCGGCCATCCTTGAGGCGATGAAACCATTGAAATCCGGCATGCTGCGGCAAGTCCTGCAGGACGCCGGAGACCTGTGTGAAATCAGGAAAATCATCGACGAAGGGATATCGCCGGATGCCCCCCTCGGCCTGAAGGAAGGCGCCCTCATCCGCGGGGGCTTCGATGAAACGGTGGATGAACTGCGGCGGGCCCGAACCGAAGGCAAGGACTGGATCTCCGCCATGGAGGCGCGGGAACGCGAGAAAACCGGCGTGAGAAGCCTGAAAATCCGATACAACGACAATTTCGGTTATTATATCGAAATCACGAAGGCGAACGCGGGACAGGTTCCTGAAGAATATGTCCGCAGGCAGACGCTGGTGAATTGCGAACGCTACATGACTCCGGAGTTGAAACGGCTTGAGGAAATCATCCTGGGAGCCGAACACCGCATTGTCCAGGTGGAGTATGACCTCTTTTGCCGGATAAGGGACCAGGTGACGGAAAAAACAGGGGAAATCAGGCAGACTGCCGGCGCACTGGCTGTCCTGGATGCGTTCCTCGCCATGGCCGAGACGGCGGATAGGGAAAACTACTGCCGCCCGGAATTGTCGGATGACGGAACCATCCGCATCATCGGGGGCCGGCATCCCGTCATCGAAAAACTGCTGGCGGATGAACGGTTCGTGCCGAACGACACCTGGCTTGACATGGACGAAAACCGCACCCTCGTCATCACGGGGCCGAACATGGCCGGGAAGTCGACGTACATGAGGCAGGTGGCGATCATCACGCTGATGGCGCAGATGGGCGGCTTCGTTCCGGCGGACTCCGCGGCCGTCGGCGTGACGGACCGGATATTCACGCGCGTGGGGGCGTCGGACGATCTTGCGAGCGGTCAGTCGACATTCATGGTAGAGATGTCTGAAATGGCCAACATCCTTCTCAATGCCACTCCGAAAAGCCTTCTCATCCTGGACGAAATTGGAAGGGGCACTTCCACTTATGACGGTTTGGCCATCGCCTGGGCTTGCATCGAAGCGGTCAATGACCGTGCGCGCCTTGGCGCGAGAACCCTTTTCGCGACGCATTATCATGAATTGACGGAACTGGAGAACCGGATGCACGGCGTACGGAATTACTGCGTCACAGTCCGACGAAAAGGGGAAGACATCATCTTCCTGCACAAAATCGAACGCGGCGGCGCGGATGAGAGTTACGGAATAGAAGTGGCCCGGCTAGCAGGCGTACCCGATCCTGTCATCAGGCGGGCGCGCATGCTGCTTGACGAATTGGATGAGGCGGATATCATCCGCCATGGCAGCAGGAAAAAAGTGAAAAGACGGGTGGAGGGACAGCTGGACCTCACCGCTTCAG
>CAZFWQ010000290.1:0-4890 GCA_964522755.1 uncultured Oscillospiraceae bacterium
CCAGGTGATGGGACGAAGGCAATTGCGTTCGCGATCCGGTTTGCGTGCCATGTCGAATTTCCGTACAGCAACATTGTTCTTCATAAACCGTCTTCCCTGGCCTGATTGGCGGCCAACGCCACAACGGACGAAACGCGTTCCATTCAGTCATTCCAGCCGTAAATTCCTTTCAGTTCAACAAACGTGACGGCACAAAGGCGCTCCTCTTTCAGATTCCCGGATTCGCCCTTTATGACAAGAAGCAACTCCTGCCATCCTCTCGCGCCAACGGGAATAATCAGTTTCCCTCCGGGGGCCAGCTGTTCCAGAAGCGGATCGGGAATCCTTCCGGCAGCCGCGGTCACGATGATTCTGTCGTACGGCGAATGCTCAACCCAACCCGCGCTCCCGTCCCCGCACTTATAATGAATATTGTTGTATCCCAGCCTCTCAAGCCTTTCTTTTGCCTTTTCCGAAAGATAGGCTATTCTTTCCACCGTATAGACCTTTTCGGAAAAAACTGACAGAAAGGCTGTCTGATATCCGGACCCCGTGCCGATTTCCAGCACTCGATGCGTTTTCTTGAGATCGAGGTTCCTGGTCATGCCGTATACGAGCGACGGCTGGGATATCGTCTGTCCGCATTCGATGGCCAAAGCGGTGTCGTGATGCGCATAAAGCCTGCTGAACGCGTCATCGATGAATAAAGACCGGTCCAGGTTCATGAAGAAATCATGCAATGCATCCTTGTTTTCCATGACGGACTCCCATATCGCTGAATATCCCATTGCATCAGCCTACCACCCGCTGAAAATATCGCCAATGAAGTTTACCGCAGCAACACCACCCTGAACTACTCCTACCACTCCTGCTATTGCTACATCAGCAACAGCCGCCACACCTACAATCACATCGTCGCCAATCTGCACGGGATTGCTTATCCCAGTCTCCAGGTTGTCACTGGCATAATTTGTCAAGGACCAGGTGCCCTTTTCATAAGGGACAGTGGGGCCAAAATCAGTTCCGCCAGCCACACTGTCAAGTTCATCATCGGACAGTTCCGTCTTGACATTCACTTTTTCCACTATCAAAGCCAATTCTTCTTCAGAAACATCATATCCTGCATCCGTGGCAAACTGAACCGCCAGCTTGACCTTCCCATCGCTCGTATCTGCCTTCGCAACACATTCACCAAGTTCCTTTTTCAGACCCTCGTTCATTGACAACTCATTGAGAAATTCCGCAACATGTTTCATTCCGGGTACCTCCTGATTGATTATTCATTTCATTTTTTGCATGATATCACACGTATCCGCATATTGACATGCGGCAATCTTCTGCAGTAATACGATAAAAAAAGGGTTCCATAATATGCACCATCATAAACGGCACATGATATGGAACCCGTGTATTTTTTCTGTTTGAAATGGTTTCATCACCACCCGCTGAAAACATCGCCAATGAAGTTTACCGCAGCAGCAGCACCCTGAACTACTCCTACCCCTCCTGCTATCATTGCATCAGCAGTAGCCGCCACACCAACAATCACATCGTTGCCAATCTGCACGGGATTGCTTATGCCAGTCTCCAGGTTGTCACTGGTATAATTTGTAAAGGACCAGGTGCCCTTTTCATAAGGGACAGTTTCAGTCCCGCCAGCCACCCTGTCCAGTTCATCGTCGGACAGTTCTGTCTTGACATTCACTTTTTCCACTATCAAAGCCAATTCTTCTTCAGAAACATCATATCCTGCATCCGTGGCAAACTGAACCGCCAGCTTGACCTTCCCATCGCTCGTATCTGCCTTCGCAACACATTCACCAAGTTCCTTTTTCAGACCCTCGTTCATTGACAACTCATTGAGAAATTCCGCAACATGTTTCATTCCGGGTACCTCCTGATTGATTATTCATTCCTTTTTTTGCATGATATCACAAGTGTCAGCGTTTTGACCTGCGTCCATCTTCCGCTTGTTCAATTGGCAAATGCTTTTGGACGGATGGCTGTTCATTGCTTCCTACTCAGTCTGCATGCATATTCATACGGGGGTATACATCCGAAATGTATTTACCCTCGATTAACTGGATAAAACAATCCAGGCAAATGCATTCCCCCGGTTGTGTCGAAGAAAAAGACTTCCACATCAAGATTCATATCCCAAAACATCATGCCCATTTCAGGAAGTTGGATCAATCGTCCTTGTTTCCTGACCACTTTTCAACCATTGCATAAAACTGATTCATATCAACCGGTTTCGTCATGTAATCATCCATTCCGGCTTCCAGACACTTCTTCCTGTCTCCCTTTATTGCGAAAGCCGTCATGGCGATAATCGGCGTGTGCATTCCATTCGCAGCCTCTGATTCCCTGATGATGGCTGTCGCTGCATATCCGTTCATGATGGGCATCTGCAGATCCATCAGTACGACATCGAAACTCTTTTGCTTAAGAATGTCATTGGCTGCCTTTCCGTTATCGGCGATGGCAACCTTCCAGCCTTTTCTCCTGGCAAAGAGCTCTACCACTCTTTTGCTTACCGAGTCATCTTCAACGAGCAGAATGCTTATCTCCTTCTGAACCGCGGCTTGTTTCTCCGCAGCCGGCGCAAGGGAATCACTTACGATTCCCGGCTTTTCAAACACACAAGTGAAGTAAAAACTGCTTCCTGTTCCATCAATGCTTTCCACCCATATTTCCCCGCCCATTATCTCCACAAGTCCCCTGCTGATGGAAAGGCCAAGTCCGGAACCTCCAAGCGCATGCATATTTGAGCCATCCACCTGGCTGAACCTTTTGAAAAGAACACCCAGTTTCCCGGAAGAAATCCCTATGCCGGTATCTTTTATAACGAATTCCAACATGACTACCTTGTCATTCTGTGCTTTTACCTTTCTGACGGAGAGTTCAATCCTACCTTTTTTAGTAAATTTCACAGCATTGCCTAATAGATTTGAAATAATCTGCTTTAATCTGAAAGGGTCACCTATGTGAATGTCGGGAACATCCCTGTCGATGGAGGTTTCCATGGATAAGCCGGCCTTGTCAATGGAAGACTTGAACAAAATGGCTGCATCGTCTATCACCTTTCCAAGGCTGAAGACTGTTTTTTCAAGCGGCATTTTGCCAGCTTCGATCTTTGAGTAATCCAAAATATCGTTGATCAGCACCAGGAGCGAATTGGCGGAGGACCTGGCGATCCGCATCAATTCATGCTGTTCCGTCGTGAGATCCGTCATTTCAATCAGTTGAATCATCCCTATGAAACCGTTCATGGGCGTCCTGATTTCGTGGCTCATATTTGAAAGAAAATTGCTTTTTGCGGCATTCGCTTCTTCCGCCTCATTTTTTGCCTTGGCCAACTCCAGTTCGAATTGTTTCTTTTCCGTAATATCTCTCACGCTTCCGATACGCGCCACATTCTGACCACATTCATTCCGCATGACGACAAAATGGTCATGAAACCAGCAAAAATGACCCTCCCTATGCCTGAAGCGATATTCCAGACTATATGCCGTGCCTATGTCGCCGGATGCGGAGGCGGCTGATGCACGTTCAATTTCAGGCAAGTCATCGGGATGCATCAAATACATCAGCGACTCTTCACTGAAGGAATTCATCTCACTTTCAGTATATCCGGAAAGCTGCTTGTGGACGGGACTCAGGTAATCATAGGTATTGGTCAGCAAATTGCGTTTGTATGGTGCGTCAAGCGAATTTTCCAGAATCTCCCTCACTTGTTTTTCGTTTTTTTTCAGACTGTCTTCGGCTGCTTTCTTTTCCGATATGTCCCGTATGACAGACAAAATTACGCTGCGGCCTTTCAGAACAAACATACTCGAATCGATTTCAACGGGAAAAACGCGCCCGTCCTTCGTTTTATGATATCTGAGAGGGATTGAGTCTCTGAATTCCGCCGTTGCGTCCATTGTCTGTTTTGGCTCGGCAGACAAGTCGATGTTTTTCAATCGTATGATTTCATCATGCCCATATCCATAATACCTGCATGCGGAATCATTCGCTTCCATTACAGAGCCTGTTTCCTGATCAATAAGGAAAACCGAATCACTTTCTGCAAGAAAAATATTCCGATACTTCTCTTCACTCTCAAGCAATCTCATTTCCATATTCTTGCGTGAAGTGATGTCCGTATGCGTTCCGCTCATCAGGTGTGGCTTCCCATCATCCGTCCATGACGTAACCTTTCCCCTGGCATGTATCCAGACCAGACTGCCGTTTTTGTGCCTCATCCGGCATTCAACATCATAATAGTCCGCCTTCCTGTCAAAAACCCGCTTCAAGGCCGTCCCGGATATTTCCGAATCCTCAGGATGCAAAAAATTAGTCCAGGTTTCAATACTGACAGGCGATATTTCCTCAAGCGTGTAACCAATGATTTGAGCCCAGCGTTCATTTAGAGCCGTTTCCCCTGTTTGGACATACCATGTCCATGTCCCAACATTCATTCCATCGAGAATATTTGAAATGTAGTCCCTGTTTTTTTGTATTTCAGATAATTGATCTTTTTCCCTGGTAATATCAATAAAATGTATTACAAAAAAATTCTTCTTTCTTGAGAAGATGATTACACTGTACCACCTGTCATGTTCCTTCGAAAACTCCACGATTTCTTTTTCTCCGCCATTCATGGCGATGTCACCGCAAAGCCGAATCCATTCAAATACACCCGTATCCATACCGGAAAACACTTCGGTGAACTTGCGGCCGATGATATTCGACCGCTTAAGTCCTGTAAGGTTTTCAAAGGCGAAATTCACTTCGATGAATTCATAATCGCAAGGATTGTTATTCCCATCAAGAATTACCCTGTTATAGGCATATCCAGAAGGAGAACTCTCGATGATTGATTTGTTGTTGATGAACGCGCTCCTCAAAGCGATTGACCTGGGTAGT